>NZ_DASQIX010000071.1:0-105441 GCF_035631355.1 Alloacidobacterium sp. | reverse complement strand
CTGCTTAAGTTGCAGCGAGTCAAAGCTTCCGGACATTCACGTAGTACAGGTCTGTAGCCACATCGAACTGTTTACTGTCGAGCGAAGTACTCATGGTTTGCCAGCGAGTGGTGACTGGTGTGATCAGCTGCCAATGTTTCTTGTCTCCCACCCTAATTGGCATGGCAAATGCCGGTTCGTCGGCCTGCCAGCGATACGCGACGGTGTGAGCCTGCCGATCAAAGCGCAGCTCCAGTGTTGGAATGGCAGCATAACGGAGATACTCGTTGAAGATGGGGGTCAGATCGCGCCCACTGTGCTTGCTGAAGTAGGCTGCGACGTCCGTCGTCATGATGGTCTGGTATTTGAAGTGCTGATAGTAGTCATGCAGCAGGGCAAACCATTCATGGTCATTATCGATAACGCTGCGGACGGTGTTAAGGAATAGACCGCCTTTCTTGTACTGGTCAGCTGGCGGGGTGCAGGCTGTGCCTTCTTCACAAATCACCGGCTCGACGTTCTTCACATTTTCCTTGCCTGTATTGATGTAAGTGATGGCGTCGCCCTTGCCCCACATATATTCGACAAATACGGATTCGCAGTAATTCGCCCAGCCTTCATGAATCCACATGTCGGACCGGTCGCGTGCTGTGATGCTGTTGCCGAACCACTCGTGCGCGCTTTCGTGCACGATGATGAAATCAAACCATGTGCCAATACCGGTTTTAGGCCGGCCGAGATATCCGTTCTCGAAATGATTCCCGTAGGTGATTGCCGTCTGGTTCTCAACGCCTGAATAAAGTGCTTCGATGAGCTTATAGCCATCTCTGTAGAAGGGATACTCGCCGAATGCATGCTCGAAAGCCTTAAGCATGTTCTTGACCTGAAGAAACTGCCGCTTTGCTTTGTCCAGATCTTCAGGAAAGACATAGTAGTCAAGGGTTAGCGATCCATACTGGTCGCTGTACACATCGCTGAAGTGCTCATATTTGCCGATGTTCAGCGAAACGTCGTAGTTGTTAATCGGATAGCTGACGGCCCAGTCCCAACGCGTGAAGCCGTCTCCGAGATCGGTCTTATGCTGAAGGCGTCCATTGGAGACTTCAACAAGGTCGCTGGGCGCCTCGACGCTGATGTCCATGTTCTCAACTTCGTCTCGCCACTGGTCCTTATTGGGCCACCACACACTGGCGCCCTCCTCCTCGCATGCGGTATTCACAAGGGGACGCCCTATTGGGTCGGTGCGGAAAACGAAACCTCCGAAACGTCCCATCTCGACAGGATGGCAGGAGTAGTAGAACTCAATGGTGTACGTGTTGCCCTTTTTCAGCGTCTCCGGAAAGTCGACATAAACAGTTCTGCCAGCCGCTCGTTCATACTTAAGCGCACGTGTTGTGCCGCCTGCTTCATCGAGGACAATTAGGTGAAGAGGGGCTGGAGTTTCGGCTCCTCTTTTATTTGCGGGAAGCTTCATTTACTCTGTTCACAGCCCACCCAAGGCCGGGATGGCGGAACTGGCAGACGCAGCGGACTAAAAATCGGCTCATTTCAAATCGACTCCCTAATAAGCAAATGAAAGTAAATGACTTGTGCTGATGCTGTTCGCGGCGCAGCACTTGCGCAACTCTTGCACACTTTTGTGATTCTTATAGAGAAGCAGGATGTGCAGCCGCATGGCAGACATCACGCCATTCTCGGTGGCAAAGTTCACGTCTACAAGCGTCCGAATAGTTCCAGCGGCAATGCGCGGCCTATCTGGCAGGAAAGAACCGGCGCACCATCACCAAAGAAGACAGCCTCTCGAAAGCAAAGGAATTCGCGGAAGACTGGTATTTGCAATTGCGCGGCAAGCTCCGAGACGGTCAGTTGAAGAGTGGCAAGCTGTTCCGCGAAGCTGCGAAGTTGTACCTGCGCGAGTTTGACATCATGACGCAGGGACAGCGCAGCGCGAAATATGCGAGCGGACAGCACGCGCGTGCCTGGCTATCTGATCCCGTTCTTCGGCAGCATGGTGTTACCTGAGATCACGGCGGGTAAGGTCAACGAATATCGCGTCCATCGTCTTGAAGAGTGCAAGGGTTTGCGCGGCAAGCCCCCAGCGCGTAACACTATGCACCAAGAAATCGTGACGCTACGGCAGATTTTCAAAACGGCTTTACGGTACGGATGGATCGATCATCTCCCGGATTTTTCAGTGCCATGCAGCGCGTCTGCCAAGATTTCCCATCGAGCATGGTTCTCACCGGAAGAGTACAGACAGCTTATGAGGCAACGCGGAAACGCGCCCAGGATCCAAAGCAGCCTCGTTTTCGTTGGGAAGCGGAACAACTTCACGATTATGTTCTGTTCTCTGCCAACACTGGACTCCGCCCCGACGAGGCGAGGCGTCTTCAGTTCCGCGACGTTACGGTGACAGAAGACGAGGGGAGCGGCCAAACCATCCTTGAGATCGAAGTACGTGGAAAGCGCGGAGTTGGTTATTGCAAGAGCACAACAGGTGCCGTGCATCCGTTTGAGCGGCTCAAAGCCCGCCCACGTCCAGAGGGAAGGCCGGGAAGATCGGGGAGCCGTTCCGCATCGATGGCCAATGGTGAGTGGCACGCTCCTGGACCCACTGATCTTCTATTCCCGAAATGGCCGCGCGAGTTGTTCAACGCAATTCTTGAGGAAGAAAAGCTTCGCACCATCCGTGATGGCAGGCCGCGAACGGCGTATAGCCTGCGCCACACCTACATCTGTCTGCGCCTGCTTGAAGGTGCCGACATCTATCAGATCGCCAAGAACTGCCGGACAAGCGTGGAGATGATTGAGAAATACTATGCGGCGCATTTGAAGACGCAGCTCGATGCTTCCGCTATCAACATCATGAGGCCACGTCGAAGAAAAGGACGGGCTCCGAGGAAAGGCCCCGGACGAACCGAGGCTATCCGTTTGATTGAGGAAGGGTAGACTGGCACTGCTTACTTTCTGATTACCTTCCAGCGAACCAGGATGGAACCATCTTGGCATGTTTTGGGCCGGAACCGGCCCAATCTAGCCCGGCACCGGGTGAGGCACCGCGATGCTTATCTTGCTCTCAGATACCTCCGAGGGTGTGACAATGCGCGTTCCCTTGTACGTGCCGAGAGTCAGTAAGTCCTTGTCCTCTGCAACCAGCAAATCCGCTTTCGTTAGGATCACGGCATACCTTTACTGTGCCTCGAATCTTCACACGGATACCAGGCGCCAAAATCGCTTGCAGCGCCGACGTTGCCCGGTGTTGTTCCCAGGAGAACTTTTCCGTCAGGACGCGCACGATCTCCGCGTCAATCTCATCACAAGTAGCAATCACCTCTTCGCTCATCGCTTTTTCGAGCGCCAGAGCCGACGTGCCGCGACGTTTTCGCAAACTGAAGCGCAGAAATCCAGACGTTGCGTCTATGATGACAATCACCCGTTAGACTAGACTTGGCGACGGCGCAGCTTCTCTGCACGCATCTGTTGGATGAGGGGCACATTGGCGTCGGTGTAGCCTTTTGGGTTGCGTCCTGCGACATATTCGCCCAGTTCATCCAGTGTCCTTCGCACCTGCTGTACAGAGTGCCTGCGGAAGGCTTCGCGGAATAATGCGCTCATGGGTGCGGCTGTTTCTCTGAGCCAGCGCCTCGGCTCTTTGTGCGAGTTCGGACGGCAGGCTAATCGTGTAGGCATTAAATTTTCCTTGCAGTAGCAGTACCCATACCAGATTATTACACTGTAATTGATTCCATTACTCCCAATAGGGAGGCGCTGCGTCCAGTTACCCCTTTCGACGCTGGTAGTTACTCCGGATGTTCTCAAGCTCATCGCCGGTAGTTCTCGAGAGCAAGGGTATGTACAAAGAACTCCTTCCAACTGACGAAACGGTTCCCCACGCAGGTGGGCATCCGGTGGTCACGGATGCTTGGGTGTTCTTCACTCGTCCGACTGCAATGAACTATCTCTTTGAGAATCTCGAGCACTTCGAGACAAGCTCAATGAGGGCTGCGCCTTTCCAGGAGGCCCACTGGTTTTGTATCGCATCTAATGAACCGCTGACATTCCAGGCGGTCCAGTTTTCGCGGTCTCTCCAGCCGTGGCGATTCCAGTCGCGCTCATAGATCTTGTCCAAGGCAAATAGCTGATATGCTAACAATCACGGCACTCTTCGCGTCCCACAGTCCGATTCGTGGAATAGAGTCGGCCTAATTACTCAATCGAGGCGCTTACGCATGCCCATTAATTCCGGCCTTCATTTCCCCGTTACCGAATTCGTTCCCGGAAAGAAGGGGTGATTTCTTGAATGCAAATAATCACTAGTATCAGGCGCCGCCTAAAGCACAATCTCTCGCCTGCTCAACGACGTAAGCTACTGCGACTTATCAATACGCTACGAACGTTCGGTAGGACGGCAACCCGAGTTTCCTGGCTCGCGTCTACGGCACAGACAAGTGGGGAGCCCATTTTTATACAGAGCATTATCAGCGGTATTTCGAGAAGTGGCGGAGAAAGCCGCTCAAAATTCTAGAGATTGGAGTAGGCGGATATTCCGATCTCTCCAATGGCGCGGCTTCCCTGCGCATGTGGAAACGCTATTTTCCAAATTCGCGAGTTGTTGGAATCGATCTATATGACAAATCCGCTCTCTCGGAACACAACATGCAAATTCTGCAATGCGATCAAACAGATGCCGAGAAGATAGGTGAGATTTCGATGCGCTATGATCCTTTCGATATCGTGATTGACGATGGGAGCACCTGAACGAACACGTTATGAAAACTTTTCAGATAATGTTTCCGCTACTGAACACTCCGGGGTATTATGCAATTGAAGATCTACAGGCCGCTTATTGGCCCTCTTGGGGCGGGGTTAAAGGCAGGTCGAGCATGGACTATCTGAAATCGCTCATCGATGGCCTCAATCGTGTTGAGAACCCAATGTCTGGAGAACCAATCTACCTCGATACCCATATTACTGAGATCGCGTTCTTTTATAACCTTTGCGTTATCCGCAAAGGCATCAATAATGAAGCCTCAAACGTCCCGGGCTTGATAGACAAAGAGCGTTCAGAGCTTGACTCTGCCCGTACACATTGACGCATATTAGACAGCGGTCAATCGCATTCACCATCATTCATCAGCTAACTCCATGTTTTTCCGTTGAGTCCCCAACATCCGATGAGCGTCAAACGTAATACTATCTACAACCTCCTGGGCTCGATCGCGCCTTCGCTCGTAAGCCTGGTCACGGTTCCTGCATACCTGCATCTGATAGGGTACCCACGATATGGTGTCCTTGCAATCGTCTGGTTATTCCTCGGGTACTTCGGATTGTTTGATCCAGGTATTACCCGGGCTGCGGCATTCCATATTGCACGCTTGCATGAGCCGAAACAGGCGAAGGAGAGAGAGGGTGTTTTTTGGACAGCGCTGGTTGTAAATCTGGCGTTTGGAATGATCGGCGCAGTTGTGCTCTATTTCGCTGCGCGACCAGTCTTTATGTCAACTTTCAAAATGCCCGAGTCGATGCGCGGTGAAGTCATTGCTAGCCTGCCATGGTTGGCAGCATCCATTCCTCTGTCAACTGTAACGGGCGTGCTCGGTGGAGCGCTGCAGGCCCGGGAATGGTTTGGTGTCTCCAACTCACTCAACGTGGCGAATGCCGCCATTTCACAACTGATCCCCCTCGCCGTCGCATTCTGGATGGGCCCGCAGCTCAATTGGCTAATCCCCGCAACCATCATTGCTCGGAGCTTGGGAGCGGTCCCTAGCTTCGTCGTTATCGCCCGCGCGCTGCCGCTGGGGAAAGGCGGTCGTTTTGATCGGTTGCGCTTGAAGTCGCTTTTTTCTTATGGCGGCTGGATTACGCTCACGAATGTGTTGAATCCTGTGCTGAGTACGATGGACCGTATTTTGATTGGTAGCTTGCTCAGTGCTGAGGCGGTCGCCTTCTACACAGTGCCTTTTAATCTGGTGAGCCGTGCATCGGCTGTTCCGGGGGCACTCACAACCACTCTGTTCCCCAAATTTTCCAGAGGGAATCAGGAAGACAGCGCCCGATTGGCGTCCGATGGGCTGGCGGCCCTGGCTTCAGTCATGACACCAATGGTCGTTCTCGGCATAGCTGCTTTTCCAATCTTCATGCGTTACTGGGTCGGCCTCAGCTTTGCACAGCACGCCGCGCCCGTGGGAATTGTGCTCTTGGTCGGTATTTGGATCAATGGACTTTCCTATATACCTTATAGCCACTTGCAGGCCAGTGGTCGTCCCGACTTGGTTGCGAAATTTCACGCGATAGAATTGTTGCCATTCCTGGGCTTTCTCTGGCTGGGCGTGCACTACTTTGGGCTTCTGGGGGCAGCCTATGCTTGGACCTTTCGCGTTGGAATTGACGGTATCCTGCTGTTTGCGGCGGCGGGAAGAGTACCTCATTGGCGGAGGCTTTTCCCCGGTGGCCTTCTGGTTCTGGCGGCTGCGCTTTTGGCGCCCTCTGCGATCTTGTCGGGCAGAATGGGTTTAGAACTGCTTGTGCTGGCACCGACGATAATCTGGTCATGGAAGCTCAGTCCGAACGTCCGCGCCGCTCTTCGGATCCGCGCTGGCAAGATTCATCTTCGAGCCGCTGTGTAATGAGAACGACTCCTCGACATGACCCTCATATTTCGGTCGCAATGGCTACCTACAACGGGGAAAAGCACATTCGCGAACAGTTGGACAGTATCGCTCGCCAGACGTTGCTGCCCTGCGAACTGGTCATTACTGACGATGGTTCGGCTGACGCCACTCTGCAGATCGTTGAGGAATTCGCCCGACACGCTCCGTTTCCCATAGCAGTGATTCGAAATGAATCAAGGCTAGGTTATGCCGATAACTTTATGAAGGCGGCGTCTCTCTGCACAGGAGACTTGATTGCATTTTGCGATCAGGACGATATCTGGATGGAGCAAAAGCTTCAAGTTTGTTCAGGCTATCTTGCTGATCCGCAGGTGCTTCTCGTCATCCATACTGCACAGACGTTTACGCATGCGGGCGGCCTTGGTCATTGTTATCCCAAGTTCTCGCGGAGCGGCATTCTTCGGTGGGGGGCATGTGATCCTTTTTCTAATCATCCAGCATTCGCCATGGTTATCAAGAAGACGCTGCTGCAGTTTGTTGATAGCAGCCAACGGCCGGCGAGACTGCACTCCCACGACCATTGGCTTTGGTTCCTGGCGGCAGGCTCTGGGGGAATAGCGACGATCTCAGAGATTCTCACCCTTTATCGTCAACATGGAAGCAACGTCTACGGTGCGCCGCAACGGCTTACATTTGCGCAACGACTCCGCAGAACCGCTAGAACGATCGACTACGATGAAGTAGCCGACTCCGAACTCCAGTGTTCGAATCTTTTGGCCCATGCGGCAGAGGAGTGCCCTGAATTCGAGGCCCACCTCAAAGACTCCGCGGCAAAGCTGGAGTTCCGGTCGAAGCTGCATCTCCTCCGGACGAGAATCTATCGGCAGAGTAATCAATTCCTGCTCAGAGCTGGCATTTTCAGTCAAATTCTGCTCAGCGGAGGATATTTCCCCGACTCTTCTGGTACACGCCTCGGACCTTACTCTGGTATGAAGGACCTGTTTCTGGGGGTGACAGGGATTTACCGGTTGGTGAGATTTATCGCACGTTCGTGATGTCCAACAGTCGCTTCAACGATATGATCAGTTGTGTCGCCGCCTCGCATCGCTTTTCTAATCCTCGCACATCAAGATGCGCCGCAGCTTGAGCGTCTATGTCACGCACTCGAAGGCCAAAGCATCTTCGTGCATGTCGACGGCAGGGCCACCGAGTTTCCGCTGGGACCGGATCGCCGAAATCCCAGGAACCATCGTCCTTTCTCAGCGGACCGTGGTGCACTGGGGCGATTTCTCTATGATCGAAGCAACCCTAAGTCTATTGGAGCAGGCAAAGCTGTATGGCACATTCGATCGCTTTGTTCTCCTCTCGGCAGTCGTTATCCGGTTAAGCCGCTGGATTCTCTAGAGGCCGCCTTCACAAAGGATCCATTCAGGGAGTGGATCTCCCTCACACCGATTACCCGCCAATCTTGCCTGTACACCACGATAGGACGCCACTGGCGTATAACACCCCTGCTGGCGAACCCATTTTTCGATTCGAGACTGCGCCGCATTTTACAATTTAGTAACCAAGGCTATGGGACGGGATCTGCCGCGGGAGATTGGAATGGTGCCCTACTTTGGCAGTCAAAGGTGGGCACTTACCAATGATTGCATTACCGCCATCCTGGAGTTCGTACGTAATCATCCGGAGTTTGTTCGCAGTTATCGGAGCGTGTATGCCCCCGACGAGCACTTCTTCCAAACCATTGTGGCCAATTCACGTTTCGCATCGGTGGCTATGCATGTAGAGGACCCAGGCTCCGCAACCAACCAGCTTGGCCCCTTACATCAGATCGGGCCGGCTGCGGATCGATACTTTGGCAATGGGGATACCGACTTTCAAATCGCTGCATCGACGAGCAAGTTCTTTATTCGAAAAGTAGCTTCTTCCCGGAGCGTGCAATTGCTGGAGCGCATTGATCGTGAATTAGTGGGTATGACCTCTGCAGAGCCAACCTTGCCGTCTCAGGGAGTTCACAAGGGTTTTTCGTGAAATAGAAACGCAGCTTGGTATCCGCCATCTCCCGTCGCAATTGCTCCATCTCCGCGACTGAAATCGCAGTGCAGGGACCCTCTGGGGACCGGCAAGACCCACACAATTGTAAATAAAATTTGCCACTATCTTGCTCTTGGCAAGCGTGTTCTCGTCACGTCTCGCGGTAACGCGAGGTTGAGCGTACTGCAAGAGAAGATATCCGATGAAGCTCGCTCACCGTGGCTCTTCTTGCCAGCGACTGCGAGGGGATCCGACAGTTTCAGGCTTTCAATCGAGACAATTCAGCATCGTGTCTCTCAATTGAATCCTGAGAGAGATCGAATGTGCCCAAAGTGTCATTGATCGAGCGCATTCCGAACTTTCGTCTATTGACAAAAAAAATCGACGAAATAGCCCTGCATCAGCTTTCCGAAATCGAAGTTGACGGCATTCCAATGCGAGCGCAGAAGCTCGCGGAATGGTCCTCAGCAGTCCGAACTGGCCGTGAACTTGCAGGCGATGCGGGCGGCGTCGCCGGAAGTTCCTTGAACGGGTGGGGACAAGCGGACGCGACAGCATCTACCACACCAACGGCTGGGGCTTTCCTAGCTGGACTTTCGGGAGCGCATTCGGGGAATCGCGGGGACGTTCGGGATCCACGTGGCGAAGATCGCCGCGTTCAAGCTGGACGTGGGGGACTTGGCTGGCCTCCATGCTGCCTTCAAATGCAGATGCCGACACCGGCGATGATGACCGCCTGTTTCGCAAGCTGTACCTCTGAACTTCGCCGGGGGCAGATCGACTATCAGGGAGCTCCGTGCAAGCTGAGTGTTCCAAGACCGGAGGCGCTGCCTTCGGCATCGGTAGGAGTTGTGACACTTCACCCCAGAATGGGAGCTGTGCAGTAACTTGAAGTTACCGTCCGGGAACTTGTTGAAGGCAGGTGGCTAAGAGAAAAAACGCGGGAGTTGGGTTACCATAACGGCAAGCGAAAGTTGTTGTGGGGTAACTCGATGCTGCTGATCCCCTTAGCTCGAAATCGCTCCGTTCCTCTTCCTGCGGCCCTTCCAGCAAGCCAGCCCGCAACACGCGCCCAGCGTGTGGTTCCGATACCGAGTCCAGCCCAGGCGGTGTCCTCAGAAGCCGCCGCTCCGCACTAAATCCGTAGGCACGAAGGTGAGCGAGGAAGAGTTCGCGGCGCTGGAGGCGCGCGCAAGCGGCGGGACGGACGCTCTCGGAATGGATGCGGGATGTACGGCTGGCCGCGACGACGACCGAGGGCGAGCTTATCCGGGAGGTGATGCTGGCCGAGTTGCTGGCGTTGCGCACGCTGCTGTTGAACCTGTTCTTCCGGGCGGCGAAGGGTGAGGCGATCCCGGAAGCGGAGGTGCGGGCACTGATCGAGCGGGCCGACGCGGTGAAGGGAGAGCGGGTGCGGAAGCGGATAGAGGCGGTGCGGAACCAGGCGAGGAAGCAGGCCGGTGTCTCGGCTGAGAAGCCGGAGGCTGAAGAGCCACAGGCAGAGGAGGTCTGAGGATATGGCGGAGTGGGGCCGGAAACAGTACGCGAAGCCATGGCCAAGCCGAACGCGATGGTGGACGCTGGGAGCGGTAGTGCTTGCGGTTGCGTTCTTCGTCTTCGCGGTGTGGTTCGATGGGTACGAGAACTGGACGGCGGCGCAGCGGTTGTATCTCTCGCACTACCTAAAGAGCGGCGCGAGAGCGCAGGCCGGGCCGAGGATGGGATGCGACGTTCAGCGTGCCCAAGAGTGTATCTCTGACCGCGTTAGTCGGCGGGATGATCGAGTGCGTGAGGCCCATCGGGAGAGCGTGCGCACGGCGCTTGACGAGATCGGGCAGCCGGAGATCAAGGGCTACACGCGCGAGTATTTGGAGGCTTCGAGTCCGCGGCGGCGGCAGATCGAAGAGTATATGGAAAAGGCAGGAGTGCGCGGGCTGGCGCCGCGCAGATCGCCGCGCATCAGACGCGCGACGCCAAACAGCCCTCATCGCATGAAGGGGTGCGAGCGCAGCACCAGCGACTCGCAGCCGAACACGGCCAGCAGCCGCAGCACGTTGTCAAAGAGGCGGCGCAGCGGCCCGGTGTGGACCTGAAGCCGGAGCACGCGGGAGTTGCCGCGCACGAGGGCGTGAGCTACGCACGCGAGCGCGGCATGGAGCGCGAGGCCGTAGCCGATGAAAGAATGCTAATGCGCGGTGCCCTCAAGCACACTATGGGCGAGGCTAGGTTGCCGGAGATTCGCGCCGAGTTCGAGCGGCGTGTGGAACGCCAGGAGCTGATCGAAGTGGCGCTCAGACCGGGACTCGCAGGCCGCGCGTTCACGACCGGCGAAATGCAGAATTTCGAGCGCGAACTAATCGAGCGGATGAAGCTGGGCTAGGGCACGCGCGAGGTGTTGGCAGACGGCCACGTACGGCAGCAGACGATGGAGCAGCATCGGCACTTGAGCGTGAGCCAGCGGAACGCGGTCGAGGATGTGCTGACGAGCCGCGACCGCATGATGGCACTTGAAGGTGTAGCCGGAGGCGGAAAGACGACTTCCTTAACCGCTGTCCGTGAAGGGGCGGAGCGCGCGGGCTATCAGGTGGAAGGACTCGCACCGACATCGAGGGCCGCGCAGAAACTCGCTGAAGCAGGCATCGAGACGCAAACATTGCAAAGGCATCTTGCACGGGGCGAGCAGCAAGGCGACGGACAGAAACGGCTCTACGTGGTCGATGAATCGAGCATGGCGAGCACGAAGCAGATACACACGTTCGTCGAGCGACTGAAAGAGAACGACCGCGTGTTGTTCGTGGGCGACGTGCGCCAGCATGAGGCAGTCGAAGCGGGACGACCCTATGCGCAGTTGCAGGAAGCGGGAATGCGCACAGCCAGACTGGATGAAATCATTCGGCAGAAAGACCCGGCGCTCAAAGAGGCGGTGAAGCAGCTTGCACGTGGCGAAGTGCGCGAAGTCATAGGCAATCTAAACAGCCAGTGCCGTGTGCACGAAATCGGCGACCTGCAGGAACGTATCAGCGAAATTGCCCGCGAGTACGTGCGCTCGCCGGAGCGGACATTGGTTGTATCGCCGGATAACGCTTCGCGCCACGAGATCAATGAGGCCATCCATCGCACGATGCAGAGCGAGCGCAAAGTCTCGACCGACGAACAGCGCGTACACGTGCTCTATGCGCGGCAGGGTGTGACCGGCGCAGACCGACAGCATGCACGGAACTACGAGAAGGGCGACGTACTGCGCTGCTCGAAAGGCTCGAAGCCTCTCGGAATAGAGCCGGGAGAATATGCGCGAGTGTCGCACGTAGGCCGCGAAAGCAACACGCTCACAGTGAAGCGGCACGGCGGCAAAGAACTGAGCTACGATCCGCGTCGCTTGCAGGGTGTAACGGTCTACCGCGACAGCGAGCGCAAGTTTGCCGAGGGCGACCGTGTGCAACTCACGGCACCGTACCATGAACAGAGACTCGCTAGCCGCGAACTGGCGACCATCGAGCGAATCGAGAGCGACGGCAATCTGAAACTCCGCATGGACTCGGGAGCGAGGTCGAGTTCAAGACGAAACAGCATCCGCATCTCGAGTACGGTTATGCTGTGACGAGTCACAGCAGTCAGGGCCAGACAGCAGAGCGCGTGCTGATCCACGTGGACACGGAACAAGCTCCCGGCGAACTCGTCAACAGCCGCATGGCCTATGTGGCGGTATCGCGCGCGCAATTCGACGTGCGGATGTACACCAACGATGCGAAGGCGCTGGGATACGAGTTGAACCGCGACGTGTCGCATCCGACTGCGATCCAGCAAGAGCCAGCGGCAACACAGAAAATTGAGCCGCAAGCCGAAAGCATACAAGTCGCGCAAGGTTTGATCGTGAGCTAAAGAATGGCTGTCTTCGGACCAGCTTTTGTATGGTCTAATAGAGATGTTGGCGGGTTGGCGGAACTGGCAGACGCAGGGGTCTCAAAAACCCCCGAGAGCAATCTCATATCGGTTCGATTCCGATACCCGCCACCATTCTGGCGTCTTCTTCAAAAACCAGCACAGAAGGCTTCCCAAGGGTGATCGGTCAGGGCCGAGGCTGATTTAGGAAAAAACCGAAATTTACACATTTTCTTCCACAGTTTTCAGCGTCTCATAGCTATCATGTTGATGGATAAGTATTTGCTGGCAGACGCAGCGGACTCAAAAATCCGCCGGGCTTCGGCCCGTGGGGGTTCGACTCCCCTCCCCGAGGAAAGTCTCCGCACCGTATGCCTGGAAAGTTCGGCAAAAAGAACTGCGACGTATTTAAGGCACTCATCATGTCATACGGATCGCAGTACTCGCACGGCGAACTGTCCCAAGAATGCGGCATTCCAAGTCCGTGGCCAACCTCATGGGCCGCAAAAGCAGTCCACATGCTGTTCGAGTCAAACACGACGCACGCGAGATTGTAAAACTTACCTTGAATTTGCATCGGCTGCTGTCCGTCATAGCAAGCACCACCGTCCTGTGGCTTGTTGGTCACCATGATGATTCCCCAGAACCTGCTCGGGTCGAGGCCGCCCGTTCCGAGTCCCGCACCGGGCGCATTTGCGCACTGCTGAACACGGGACTGCCGGTCCAGCGTATTGTTGCTCGCAAACGGTGCAGGAACCCACCCTACAACAACGCTAGAGTTAAACGAGATCAATCCATAGCTCACGTCGTGATAATAGTCATAGACGTTTCCCGCACCCACGCCGCCGATCGTCAGGAAGAGGTTGATATAGGTATCTAGATCGGTGATCGCTGGATTGAGCCCACTGGGCAAGGTACGCGTCGTGGGTTCATCGGAGAAGGCACATTTTAGGATCAGCCATGGTCTGACGATCGTATTGGACTGCAGCGTGGGCTAGCCAGGCCAAGGCTGCAACGCGTTGTCGGCCTTGGCCAGACATGTTAACGCCAGGACAAAGCTCGTAAGGATTGTGCAGAATTTCATAGTGTGTCGCATGGATCGTTCCTCGCTTGTGCAAGCGCGAAGATCGAGAGACTGCGTGCATTGGAGCGGCTTAGGAAAACGATATGGCAGACGCTGGATTCATCGATTCGGGTTCAACATATAATCATTTCAATTTCGAGTTCGACAACACCCTTGACGGCCCTTCGGCGATAGCTCTTTCTGTGAATTTGTTAGAAACCTGTGAGCAGGACTACGACACCATCGCTTCGTGGTTCGACGGCCTGACTCCGGGAGGCGCTCCTTTCACCGTCCAAATCGGCCCGACGCGAGCGGATCGTAGCGGGAGCAATTACGGCGGCAAGAACATCACAATCGACCTCGGAGCGACCAGCGACTTCTCTTCGGCGCGGTCTGTGCTGGTTGCAGAGTTGATTGAGATCTTCATGACTGCGCAGAATAAGGGTTGGGCCGCAAACAAAAGCAATGGGGAAGGGCTCTCGCAGGCGGCGAGCTTTTTCCTCTATCCGCAAGAGGCAACCGGGCTAGATGGAATTAAGGCATGGTTGTTTGCGCTTCCTCTCTTTCCTCTGCAGAGGAGACCCGACTTTGTCACGAAAACGGACCAGACGGACACGAACAAATTTTCCTACAGGTGCGCTTTGTTGTTCATTTACTACCTCCAGTCACAGCTTGGATTCAATATGCGAGCCATTGTTCAAGCGGCCTCCGACACACTTGAAGGCGTCTACAACAACCTGACACAGGATCATAACGGCTTTTCCACATTTTCGGCTTTGTTGCTGGCAAGGTTTCCTTTGGACCAGGCTACCGGAGAGCAGGGGAGCGAGAACCCTTTCCCTTACCTTCCGCCGCTGTTCTGAGCGCCAGAAATTTCCTGCGACGGCACCCGCTGGGAGGAACAACGTTCCGGAAACTGATTGCCTCCCGAAACATCGGAAATTTTCGAGCCCTTCTCAACAGTGACCGGCCAGTCTCACTCCTCGCATAACGACATTTTGGGTTGATCATGTTCCAGAAAAGGTCGGCGATGTCGCGAACAGCCGAGAGTGTCGTATAGTCATGGTGTCTCCAAGTTCAAAAAGGAAATTCCAGATTAGAAGACTTCTCCACGTTCTCCCGGAGCCGCGATAACAGGAGGGTGCCCGAATTCGGAAACGAACTCATCGTATGCACCCTTATACTCCCAATCCATCTGCGCGATGCTAAACGGTGAAACTGGGCCACCACCTAGTTGGAATGTTATGCCCAAGCCCTTCAGCAGGTTGTACCAATAAATCTTGTTAATAGCGACCTCATATCCGCTGCTCATGACCTGGTAACGTGCACCAAGATAGTTCGCTGCATTTGCCAAGTTAGTATCGTAATAATTTGTGGGTTCCTGTCGTAAGTCGAGTAGGTTGTACCAAGCTTTTGTTATGTTGTTTTTGCTGCGGCTCATTGCGTCCGCTATGTACTTTTGAACGTCTGTGTCGTTCTCTTCTGTCCAAGTTGGTGGAGCGGATGATGCCTGTAAACCGGTAGGAGGGGCGGGGCGCGAGAGTACCTGCGGCACGACTCCAGCCGAGAGCCAATCCAAATTCTCGTTCTCCTCAGCCTGTACCAAAGGCGGGGACGACAGTTCGCGTCTGCCATATACGAAAGTCTCATATACGTATGGGTCCCTTGGCGCACCAGACCCATACGGATACGGTTTCCATTCTGAAGGAAGGCTTTTCGCTTCTCCGGATAAATCAGCCCCCGGATTATCCGGCGCATTCACCAGGGGCGGTGGAGAAATAGTTCCATTATCGTCGGTAGTTGCGCTGGGCACCGTGCTGCTGGCATTTGGGGTTGTTGGAACGATAATGAACTCTTCCCCCATCTGGCAATTGCTACATTCAGCAGAAGTCCCTGGGTAAGGTTCCCACTCATCAGCGTTGCCATCCGCCGACTGGCTCTGAAAGCCAGATGGATCGATCCACTTTAACGGATTGTTCAATGCGTAGCTGTACGGATTCAGGGATTCGCTCCGCATCGGACGCTGAACTATTGGATCCGGCGTAAGAAAGCGGCCCAGCCTGGGATCATAGATGCGGCCGTTCATGTCGAGCAGCTCTAATGGGGCGTCCAACGTTTGTTCCGTGAAATCTTTTCTTATGCTGCCTAATCCCCTCGATGAGGACAGCGCTGGATTCGATGGATCACCATGCATACCAAGAGGCTCGTAATCGACCTCGGCTGTAATAGCAGACGCGTTATTGTCGGTAGCGGCTTGGACCGAACTCAAGTGATCATGATAGAAATAACGAATTGTTTGGCCTACGTCGGCGCGTCGCTCGACCTGACCTATTAAGTGGCCAAAGCCAGGTATGTAATATATGTCCGTAAGTTCACCCTTTTGGCTTCGTTGCTCGTACAGGCCATTCATGTAGATGATCTTGTCACCATTCGACGCTCGCTGCAAGACTCGTTGGTGCATCGCATCGTATTTAAAGACAAAATGTGTGCGCCCGTTCTTCAGCTGGGAGGGCAGATTGAATGATGTATATCGCATATGACGTGCCGGACCGGATATTTGATTGCCCGCTAAGTCGTAACCATATGTTTGGGAATTGACTTGCGTAGCTGCGTGGGGGCCGGCGTTTCTGCCATATTGATAGGTCTGCCTTTCGCCAGGTCCGAATGTTATAGCTCGTTCGAGAAGATTCCCTAGCTCATCGTAAGAAAACGTTTGATCCAATGATTGTGCAGAATTGTTCGGTGCGGTATTTGGGGCTGAGCTTGCGGTCCATTCTCGCAATCTGTCGAGCGCGTCATATTTGAAGTTCTCAGCGACTGTGGAAAGCTGCAGTTGCGCAGTGCGGGACTGCAGTGAGCCGGTTGGAAAGTAGGTATAGGCCAGTTGTTGTACAAGGGTTCCGCCCGCAGATGTCGAGATAGTGCGAAGAAATCCCCGTATGTCGAACCCGCGTTGAGTGTCCGCGCCACTACCGAGCACTTCGTCCGTGATTTGTCCGCGCTCGTTTTCCTTATTTGCTTTCCAAAAGAGCATGCCGGAGTTAGCGTCAACGATTTGCTGCAAGTAGCCGTATGGATTGAATACCTGCCGGATGCCGAAGCGAGGTCCGGATTGCGTATGAGGATATGTGATAGAGGCAACGCGGCCTATGGAATCAAAGCTGATGCCGATTTCATAGCTCTTTCCTGCAATGCGCGAGTCGATCGCGACGGGCCTGCTTATTGTGTCGTAACTGTAAGTCCCTTTTATGCCGCTGTTACTTCTCGCTTGTCCAATCATTCCGAAGCCGTGAGGAGAAATATCCCAACAAAAATCTGTTAAGCCGTCCTTGTCTCTTATCGCTGTTATTCTGCCGAGAGGATCTCGCTTATATCGGGTGAGATGTCCATTCCCATCACGTTCCTCTCGCAAATCGCCGAACGGATTCCAGCTAAATGTGTGCTTTCCGCTGTCGGGATGATCCAGAGTGCTAGGCCGACCCCTAATGTCGTAAGTCGTGTGAATGATATTCCCCCTCGGATCAAGAATGGTCTCGAGAAGATTAAACGGTCCGTAACCGTAGCTGACGGGGATTTCCACATCCGAGTCAGATATGGCCACGCTTTTTGTTACGCGTCCGAGCTGATCCTGTAGGGTGTAGCGTTGATTTTGCAATTCATCGAAGTAAGCAGTCTTCAGATTGATGTGGGTCGTTTTACGACTGCTTCCGTCGGCGTGGGCTAGTCCAATCGGGCGTCCTAATTCGTCGTATGTATACTGCTCTGAACTCGATGCCGAGCACGGCGTGTCCGAGTCTAGGCAAGGTCCATCCTGCTCGCTTACTAAGCCTTGTGCATCATAAGAAGTAAGCAGAATAGTGGTTTGCCCGTCAAAGCCGGTCCAGTCCCGTTCAACCTCATTCATGTATGCATCCGAATAAACACTAATGAGGTAGCCGTCTGCCCGCTTAATGTCCATTTCAGGAAACAAGCCAGACGGATATGTGACACTTACGTTCGCCCCGTCAGCCGGAAGGACAGATCGCGGCCTGCCGAAGCCATCATATTGACGTTTCTGCGTGACCTGATTGATGTCCTCGTAGAGAGCCGTGGAACCAAATGCCGGGTGGATAGCGAATCTTTCGACATGGCCTAACGCGTTTGCCGTAAATGATGGAAACAGGTCTTCCGAGTCAAAACCTAACCGCCAAACACGGGAATGTTTACCTGATTGATCACGGGCGGAAATGCTGGTGGGAATCCCATGGGAATCCACTTCGTATGTTGTCTGGCGATAAGTATCTTGGTTTCCGTTGGGTTCGACGGTCTCGCTCAAGGGCGCACCGGTATTCGGATCCGGAACGAATCCCGTGGTTCTCGTAGTCATAGCGCCGGTAGGAGTAGTGCTGGAATCGACAGCGCCTGTCTGTGCGGAAATCAGCCATAAGGCCGGGTCTTCTTGATATGTTGCGGTCGAGGAGTTGATATAGCCGTCGCCTGTCTTTCGCAAAACTTGCGTCGGATTTGCAAAATTGTCATAACCCATTGTGGTATCGAGGCTGCGAATCAAGGCTTTTGAACCTTGAGAAGCACCTTCGAATTCCTGCCTTAATGTTTCGACCGGAAAGACTGCTACGTAGGAGCCGTCTGCTTTACCACTCGTTTTGTACGTAGTAGTAGTTATTCGCTCATTGAAGCGTCCGCTGTCTGTCAGAGTTACAACCGTGTCAATAACATGAGGACGATACGCCAGCGGATAAGCAGCGAGATTTGCAGTTGGTGGCCCCTGCGTGCTGGCGACCATTGTGGTGTTGTCATAGGTTGTAGTAGTTTGGGCATGGGTCTGCTGGTCGGTCATGGTAATACGCCCGAACCCGAGCCATCCTCGGCCGTGCAAGTCGGTTCGGCCGTCCGCGTAAGAGAAGGTATAGCTGTTGACAGGATCAGAAGGCTCGAGCGAGCCTGCGCGGGGGACACTATACTGGGTCACAACCCAGCCGCCGCGATTCACAACATATGTGTTACCCGGAGAAAACGGTGTTGGAGTACCTGCCGACGAGGCCACTCCGGGCGGAACGGTTGTGGTATAAGCGTCGTGGCTTGACAGCGGAGCGTAGCTAGCCGTTATCAGAGCTCCTCTATCCACGACTTCGGTGAGTAGATCGCGTTTGATACCGTCCCGGACATAGACATGGATGTCGCCATCCAAGATTTGCACGAGATCCATCAAGCCATCGCCGTTCGCGTCAAATACTCGAAGATTTGAACCGGAACGTATTGGGTTTCCCATTTGATCAAGGAGCGGTGTCGATTGATAGTGACCATTGTCTCCAGTAAGAAGGGCATAGAGGTACGAGCCCATGTCACTCGAGCCCCAAGCCTGTGAATAACTATCGTCGAAGTGCGGCACCCAAACGATCATTCCCAGCTTGTGAACGTTTAGCGCAGGATTGCTGTTCCAGAGCTGAACAATACGAGTTTGGTTGCCTCGAATCAGGTCTGCTGTCACCCACTCGCCGCCGGATCCCTGACCCATATTTATGGATTGCCAACCTATAGAAAAACTGTTGTTCGCATCGGGTACCCATACGTTCATTCCGAGCTGGTTCTGGTTCTGGTTGTCCCACACTTGGGTGATGGCATTTTTACGACCTGGCATGTGTACCGGGAGCCAGCGCATCGTGGGAACGAAGTCCTGATTCGTATCACCGCCGCCGATTCGCGAGTATGTGTTGTTACTATTCGGCCTCCAAACGATAACGGAGATTTTGTTGTGATTAGGCCAGAACTGAGCAATCTCGGTCTTGCCATCACCGAACATGTCGATTGGAACCCAAACGACCTCCCCGGAGCCCGGGCCCATATCGCTCGATGTCGACGCAAGTGAATAACTGTAATTTGCATTCGGGGCCCAAACATTCATGCCGACTGTATTGTTGTTGTCCCAAAGCTCCACTATCTCGGTCTTGCCGTCCCCGTGCATGTCCACGGGTAGCCAGACGGCCTTGGATTCGAGCGAATGGCCGGTGTCTCCCGCGCAACACACTTGCGAGTAGCTGCCATCAGCATTCGGACGCCAGACGATAAAGCCCAGATTCCCGTGACTATTCCACAACTGCGCAATTTCGGTCCGGCCGTCTCCCTGCATGTCCACGGGTAGCCATTTCTCCGCGCCCGATCCCTGGCCCATAGTTGCTCCCCAAAGCTGGGAGAAACGGCCATCCGGATTCGGACCCCATACAATCATGGCGAGTCTGTGGTCGTGATTGGAGTTGTCTTCCCAGAGCTGTACGATCTGCGTCTTGCCATCACCGAACATGTGTACCGGCAACCACTGCAAAGCGCCCGATCCCTGGCCCATATCGCTCTTGGACCATAACTGCGAATAACTATCGTTCGCATTCGGAGCCCAGACGGTCATGCCGAGCCTATTGTAGTTGTCCCATAACTGGACTATTTCTGTGAGACCGTTCCCCTGCATGTCAACGGGTAACCAAGCTGACGCCTGCGGTCTTTGCTCAACACTGGTGTAAATTAAATCCTGCGTTCCGTTGCCGTCGTAGTCGAACGTAGCCGGATTCATACTCCGAGGAAGAGCACCTTGAGTGATCTGAACTGGAGTGTCGAATCCGTTTCCCGTGTTGACGGCTATATAAGGATGTTGATCGGCAAAAGGAAGTGCTGGGGGAAGCGACGGCGCGGATGGAACAGACACAGAATCGGGGAGACCGTCTCCGGTGACGTCGATGAAGTAGTCGTTTCGCGGCGGTGTGTACGCGTCACCTGCGACTAAAGCGAGGTTCGGCGGCGGGAGAACCGGGCAGAACTGTATACCTGGTAGGCAATTCCGTGGACTTAGCCGGTAGGCGGCATACCAATTCGTACCTCCA
The DNA here is from genome assembly GCF_035631355.1 of Alloacidobacterium sp. NCBI lineage: Bacteria > Pseudomonadati > Acidobacteriota > Terriglobia > Terriglobales > Acidobacteriaceae > Alloacidobacterium > Alloacidobacterium sp. The sequence goes on along the minus strand of NZ_DASQIX010000071.1, from coordinate 85,003 downwards.
AGATCGCGTAAAAGGAGGTCGGTTGTTCCTTCCCTGAAGATATCCGACATGAAGACGTTCGTTAGTCCCGAGACTGGAGTACTTCCTGGAAAGAACATTAGTTGTGGCCCAAGGCTGAGACACGGGTTTCCGGGTGTACCACATTTCTGCTGAAGAAGAGGCGGCAGCAAGGCTCTTCCTTGATTCAGTTGAGAGGACCACAGCGCCCCCTTTTCCCCCGGAGTTGTGATCAAGTGAACCAGGTCAGGAAATCCATCACCGTTGATATCACCAACGTAGGTCGAGATGTCTGGAGGGTTTGCCGTCCCAAGTATCGGCATCGGCGTCGGAGTTGTTGTGAGGACAAGGTTTTGGGTATCCCCTCCAAAAAGACCACTAAATGGATTCCACTGGGCAGGTGGAACGGACGATGCAAGGTAAATGGATGTCAAGAAATTTTGGTTCCATGTCGTGCTGACGCTACACGTGTGTGGAGTAGGATGGTCGCAATCTTGGGTGACAAAGTAAGAGAACAAATCTGCCCGACCGTCAAGATCGAAATCCAACGCAGTGAGTTGGTTGAAGCAGCCAACAGTTATACCTGAAGTGGCACAGGTCGCGGGATTAAAGATCGAGTACGTGAGCGGGTTATTGAAAGTAAAAGGAGGGACCCCGGAGTCCGGAGCCCCGGCGGTTTGGGGACTAAGTAGGAATAGATCGTCCGGGTTAGGCGCGGGGAAGACGGACTGTCCGTGCGAGATTGCGTCGTAACAAGAACTGAGACGGTAAGCGGCTTGACTTAGGTTTGCTTTGTTATCTTGGGCAGAGTAGATGATGTCGTCACAACCGTCTCCATTGATATCCCCAGTAAGGACCTGTCGAAAAACCGAACCTACCGAAGTTGTATTTTCCCCAACCGCAGTGTCGTCATGAATACCGGTATCGATGTCCGTGAATCTATCGGGGACTTCAACCGTGTATCCAAATTTTGAAGGGGCCAAACATATCTGATTGGCATCACATTCGGAGACACTAGACAATAGACTTCGCCCGCTCCCACTCGAGACGTTGTATTTCAAAAGGTACGATTTCACAAGAGAGGTTTCGACCGGGTTTGGTGCAGATAGGTTGATTTGTGACACGCGGTGGCGCAGTTGCAGCCTGAAACCTGATATAAAGGTCGTTTGGGTATCGGGGCGTTCTTCATATATGAAATTCACGGAACGCCGAGGAGCAAGGCTTTGATCTAAAGTTCCTGTGTATCTGATGGCCTGCGGCAGCTGTTCATAACCTTGCAGGTTCGCTGGATCACCTGTAGTCGCATACGTAACCGTCATGTTGTTTCCGAAGCGGTCTTGTACTTCAGAGAGTGACCACGTCAAGCGAACCGTTTGCGTAAAGTCTTTATTAATTTTCTGGCCGGCAAGCGAGGCGGGAGTGCTCTTGAATCGCTGACCTTCGAGGCGAGAATCTTTTGTTGTTCCGTAGAAAAATATACGGCCGTCTTTTAAACGCACTTCGAAAGAGAGCGGTCCCATGTCGTCTGTGGGTCCGTTGATAACGCGTGAAAACTGCTCGTCCTCCGTTCGGTATTCGGTTCCGGCGGCTCCGAAAACGCCAGTAACACCATCGTTCACACCTGGAAACGCGACAAGCCTCTGCCCGTCCAAACAGAGCGCATCCGTCTTGTCGAATTGAATGGCGGCATTGAAACCATCGCGCGCAATGTCACGCTTACACCGGGTGATACTGGAGAGGCCTTGCAGGACCCAACCCACTCCAAGTGCTCCATTCTCCTTAGTGCTGCTATACTCTATCGCCAGCGTCGGCTGTATTGCTCTTCTGCCTTTGGGGACCCAGATGGGGTACGAGTATGTAGCAGCCCCATCCGAGTTAACGGAAAACCGGCCAGTGGCCGCTGCGCCCGTCGAATTTGAATCCGTTGGAACAATGCTGTCTGAAGGAACAGGGAGCGGTGGAGGTGGAACAAATGACTTCGCTAGCGGAGCTTTGCATCCGCAAGCCGTAAGCATGAAAGCAATGAACACAACCGTTGTGTGAATCACGAGGGCACGTAAACATTGAGATTGCGAAGAGCTACCGTATGAAACGGTCAATGAGTACCAACGCGGAAGCAACATGGCACCTCCACTCCACGGTCAAGGGTTCATCAAATCTGCTCCCTGGTTCAGCTGTTGGACGCGGAGTATAGCACCAAATCAAGGCACTTGTACGAACCGCAGTGTGATGATGCTGAAGGTCGGCCTCCAAAATGGGTCGCAACCGCTGCGCTCGTCATCGTTGAGATAGAAGAACAGATTGTAGTCTGATGAGTCTCCGTATGAGAGCAAATATATCGGCAGTCACGAAATAGGGTTTTGGCAATTGTTTGGGGCCCTACCGATCTACCTTGTTCTCGATTGTCGTTGGAAGGTCACCCAGCTGCTTTTGAAATGTTGAGAAATCAGTCGTTCTCGTCGTCATCGCAACTTGAGATGGCACCCGGATAACCCATCGAGCCGTGGAGAGCAGTTGTGGAAATCGCGGCATACAGTCAGTCCCTCCGTCTTGGGTGAATGTTCGCCATGGATTCCCACTGCGGCATTAAGTTTTAGGAATCATCAAGTCGAGATGTTACCGATTCGTTCACATACCCCACAAGTACACCCTATTTCCCTTCCAGCTTGGGCCGTTGTTCGAGCAACCACACAGTCAGGTCGTTGGCCAGCCGTTCATCCTCGCCGCCGTGATGTTTGTCCGGATGGACGAGCCGCAGCAACTGGCGCCAGATGGTTGCCGACATCCTGATGCCCGTACGAGAAGGAGTTGTGGGGGCTGAGTAGGTTGCTTTTGTCCGCCAAAGGGATTCGGAGTGCGTCGCTTTCGTCCCCCAATGGGATAGCAGTACGAGTAGTGCGTTTCCATCAGCCCCGGCATTCCTTTCTCCTCCGGTTCGAGCGGGATGAATTGTCCGTTGTCGAGAGTGGCCCAGACGATCGCGAGACCGCAATATTTGCAGGTACCGTCGCTCACGCGGGTGCAGGGTCTGAAGGATCCACGGAATTTAACTTGCATGGCTCTCGCTCCTCCTCGAACTCTCTGGACGAAACTGCGTCGATATCGTTCCAATGTTCCTATCGTTCCCGGTGTCTCCGGTTCAAGGTTCGGAACGATGGAACAATCGGAACAATATCTAACCCGCGCCAGCAAAAACAACGAACCTCCGAGACTTTCTGGAGTTTGGGTTTCCTTTGATGACGAATCGTCGTTCGCCTAGTACCCTGCGGTCATAACGGGCGAGCAGTCTGCCGAACGAAGTGCGTTGTGCTGGACTCTGTTCCATGGACCCATCGCCGGTCAGCTGTGGGAAGAGGTCAAGGTCGCGGCACTTCGTTACTAGTTGAGTGTAGGTGTACTCAAGGTCAACCTGCATCTCCCTCACCAACTCGCTCATTTCAGCCCCGTCTTCATCGACGACGATAGTGCCTTCGAGCGGATCGAGCGGGCAGCCGAATCCTGCCGACTCGACGATCCCGCCGATAATGTCCGACCACTCGGGGAAAGCACTATTAACGCGGCTGGGCCCTGGAAATAACTTCTGGTCCCAATGCCGCACCAGAGCCCAGTGGGCCGCCAGCAATTCGGCGCGGCGTTTGTGGAGAATGACCGCGTCGAGTTGCTTCTTATAAACGCGATCTCCGGGATGTTCCCAACTCTGATGGAGTTCGATCACTAATGAGCGTCGAGCCAGGTCCGGCGAGATAGTCAGCGCCATTTCCGGTGACAAAGGTGGTAACAATATTGGGTCCGGCAACGATTCGATTGCTGCCCAGCAGACGGTCTCCCCATAGGGTGGATGTAAGGAAGGCTTCAAGCGCGGGAGACTTAAAGTGCCCACTGACGTTGTCAAATACGAGCGACAGGTTCCCGCTGCGCACGAGGGAGGTGAGTAGCTTGCGCAGCGGAGTTCAACGTCCCGATCTTCCTCACTTACGAGTAATCTGCGGCGTACTGCGCGGGGAATTTGGGTGAAGGCGCTTCGTGTTGGAGCGCTTTCGCAGAGAGCGGCGGGTCCCCTGAAAGGAGTTACTTAGAACGCAAGTCATTCTTACGGTCGGGGAAAGCGGGTTTAGCATGCAAAGACCTTATGCCTGTTTGCGATGGACAATCCGAGACTGATCCATTAGCCTTATTGCGCCTCGGCAGGGCTCGGCCCGCGGACGACAATAGTGGAGCGCGGAGATGTATGAACCAGTCTTCCGACTATGGCATTTGGCGCGTAGGACTGGAGCAACTGCTTTTTCAGCCATTTCAATTCAAAGGTTAACGGGCCGCGGTCGGTTGGGTCTGGTTGTCGAGCGACTTCCTAGGAAGGGCACTCGCCATGTGGAACAGCAACGGAGACATTATTGGCCAGACAGTAGAAGCGGTCGATCCCGGCGACATGCACGTGACGGGGCGCATTGACGGCAATAGCCGGGTGCGGCTGCGCAGCTCGGGCGGGTCAATTACCGTCGATGGGAGGATCGATGGCTCAAGCATCGTGCACCTCGTCGCGTCGACTGGATCTATAACGATTGGGGGGAAGATTGACGGCGAGGCGATTGTGGTACTGGTGAGCCCCAAGGGAACGCTTACGATCGGCAGCAAGATTGATGGAAGCAGCACCGTCACCCTGGAGTGCGAGGGCAATATAAGCATTGGAGCCCAACCAGGCGGTGATGATCCGAAGATCGATGGTAGTAGTTCGGTCTCGTTGACTAGTAACAGCGGCACGATAACGCTGGCTGGGCGGATAGACGGGAGCAGCGGCGTAACAATCACAGCAGCTGTTGGCGCAATTAACATTGACAACCGGATTGATGGCAGTTCGACCCTTCACGCGTTTGCGGGCTCGAATGTATTGATCGGCGACAAGATCGATGGATCGAGTCGGGTCGAGATCGTAAGCAACGGTGGTTCGGTGACGATCAACGAGAAGATCGATGGCAATTCGGTGGTCACGCTGAGCGCCGGTGAAGGCATCGGGATTGGCATCGGCCAAAGTGGAGGGGACGAAGACCACAAGATCGACGGCAACTGTTCCGTTACCGCAATTGCGGGCGGACAGATCAAGTTGGGAAGCCGTATCGCCAAGGACAGGACAACGGTTGACTTCGCAGCTGGCGGGCCCATCATGATCATGGGAGATATTGGCTTTGACTCCAAGGTGCGATTACTGTCCGTTGCCGGAAATATCACGGTCGTGGGGGGCATCACCGGCGTCGGGACACGGCTGATCACGTGGCCGAAGGGTGCGGCGAGTCCGCAGGTAACAGCGGGAGCGACTTGGATAGAGCAAGAATGGGCAGTTCCCGAGGCGCTGACACCAGGCCCCAGGCAGGAGGGGTACTGGTGGGAGAACTGGCCACAATCATTCGGGTACGTCGCCCCCTTCCGGGTGGTACCCCGCACCGTCGATGACCTCGTAAACGCGGTCATAGGGACCGGAACCTCTGACAACCCGGACCTCACGCCGGTCAAGGCGGTCGGAGGCGGGTGGTCCTTTACCGACGCTTCGTTGCCCTTCATCACGCCGGGAGAGGTAGAGAGGGCCTCCCTCATCAAGCGGGGGACGTGGCAGCGCCAAGACTTTCGCGGAGTCCTGCAGGGGCTAAACGACAGCTACCCGACACCATTCGATCCATGGCCAGAAGCGGTTACCCGGAGCGCCGCGACATTCACAAAGTATCAGCAAAATGCCTTCTTGCAGGTAACGCAAAGTGGCGCCCAGCTTCCCTCTTCGCCCAAAGTCAGGCTCATCGACACGCGCACGCTGGCGTCGAGCCTTCAGAGCGAATTCCCGTCTATTCGCGCCGCGCACCCAACGCAGGAGATCCTGTTTCACGTTGAGGCTGGAATAACTATGGCGGATCTGCAACAGGTCCTCGACCACCAGCATCCGCGATTGGCGCTTCGAGCAACGGGTGCATCGTCGGGGGCCACCTTGGCGGGCGCGCTTTCAACGGCGACCCACGGCGGCGAGTTCAATGCGCCCTTGCTGGTGGACTATGTCCGGGCAGTGCACATCGTCGGGCCTGGTGGGGAACAGTGGTGGATTGAGGGAGACGTGCCGGTGGCCGATCAGGCCAATCTGCAGAATCGGTACCCAGCAATCGACCCGGCGCACTTCATCGCCGCAGGTTGGAACGGGATTCCCGGCCTTAGCTCCCAAGACGTGCTGGATGCGGTCATCGTCTCGATGGGAACGATGGGCGTGATCTACTCCATGGTGATATCCGTCGTTCCGCAATTCGGAGTTCATCAGGTCGTGCATCCGACGAGTTGGCCCGAATTGCTGGCTGCGGCAGGGACGACGGTGACCGCCCTTAGAGCGGGAGACCCTGCGGCAAATGAGGCCGTGCTCAATGCGCTGATGGATGGGAACCTCAACGGTACCGGCATCTCCAGGGATAAGAACGAGTACATCGACCTGGCGATCAATCCGTTGAATCTTGATTGTTGGGTCGTCAACCGCGAAATAACGGCGAGCCCACAAGACCCGAACAACGCGTCGGCGAGCATCGGAGACTACTTGACCGCGTTCACACGCGCTCTTCAGCAGCACTCGACAGACGGCATTCAAACCGTCTCCTCGGGCGGCACTCGAACCCTTCAGGACACTATGTGGGCGGGGCGGGTATTCGACTTCCTATCCTGGGGAACAGACCTTCATAACCTCCTTTTTAACGACCCCGGTAACATCACTGGGCTGCTTGGGATCCTTACAGCTTCGGGAAACCCTTTGGGGACGGCGATGGGCATAATTAGCGCTCAGGCGGTCCTCAACAAGGTTAACCAGTCTGGTAACCCGGACCGCGGCCATCAATTTTTGGCAGACGTGCTGAGCGGACTGTTTCACGCTATGGAGGGGACAGAGCCTGGGAAGAACTCCGATTCCACCGCTGTCTCTCACGAGGTCGGCGCAACTGGCTGGCCGGCAAATGGTCTGCCTGGTCGGGGCCTCGAGATCGCCTTAGGACCGCAGAACGCCTTTACGTTCCTCCAGACTGTTCTTTTTGATGACGTACTGCCCAATACGATAGCTGCGGCGAATCAGCCTCTCTTGGGCTACATTTCGATTCGTGTATGCCCGAAGACCAACTCGCTGATGGGCATGCAACAGTATGCGCCTTCCGTGATGATAGAGGTCGTTGCCTATCGATCCCCAGAATCCAATAACGTCATGGACACCATCCAACAGAAAGCGGTGACATGGGCTGCTATCGGGCCGAGGCCGTTGCTGCACTGGGGACTTGAAAACGATCAAGTCGACCATGCGTTCCTAGTTCAAACGCCTCTGGGTGCGACGTACAAAGCGGGGATGACACGTCTGGAAGCTTTTAAAGCAGTCCGCGAGGCTCTTCGGCACGGGCACGCCCCGGTATTTGACAACGCCTTTAGCAACCGAATCGGCGTGTAATCTTGGTAATGTGTGGCTGGCGGTGCCGCATCCGAGGGATAGGTGTCGATGACGCCGTCGAGGTGGAAAGAGAAACATATCATGCTCATGAACGATACAGGCCAAGGGCCTCCTGAACGTATTCCACGTCTGCGTAACGGCGTTCCACCATTGAGTAGATGCGGGGCATGATCACAGGCGCTGAATCTTCTAATTCGTCGAGGCGTTGTTGAATCTGGGTAATCTGGTCTTCGGTCGGAGCGCCACCGGCAGCAAGGGTGGCCAATGAGTGTTCCAGGCTCCGGATAACTGCCTTGTACTTCACTCCCGCGGCACGATGGCGCTCGGCTCGAGCTGGGAAGTCAAGGAAAGTCTGTAGAGCCGACAGGACCGCTGCTGCAACGCTGAGCAGACCCACCCAGAGCGACACCGTCGATTTGGCTGCCAGCTCCTGAAATACTGACGTACCGACTATAGTGGACAAGATTATCGCAGCGGTGCCGAAGACATACTTTGACCACTCATAGATCCGAGCAGCGGTGTCGTGGCGGTCGCGTCCTTTGTGAGCGTGAATTAGCCAGCCTCGCAAAAGTTCGCGCTGGGATCCCGGCTCGAAGAATCGTTGAGTACTTGGCATGCGCCGCCCGGCTCCCTAGGATTTCTGCCCGAGTCGGAGAGCAGGACACGAGTAGAGCGCCGGTTTGCAGTAATGTCAAGGTTATTTCTTAACTTTGGGATGCGAATCTTAGGAATACCAATGGCAAGCTATCCTTGATTAGGATTTTGACAACGGTGAGCCAACCGTCTCAATTATGGGAGCCCCTGTGTGAACGATTATGATTCGAGGTTCTTCTGTTAGCCTCCGCAAGAGCGGCCATCAGGTACCAGCGGGTGTACCACCAGGTAGTCGCTAGGTCGATTTTCAATGCTCGTTGTTGGTCGCCTGCGGAAATGATGGCGTTCGTGATTCCGGTTTCACCGGAGGTATCGTCTGCGACCTCAGCGTTCGCAGATGCCCGAAGCAAGAATTAGCTCGTCGATGAATCCCGCCAGAAGCAAGATGCTGGGAACCAGTTTCGCGGGGCAGGCTTCTCAGGCCAACTAAGTATGGCCTCCTGCAGAATTAAATTGCCATTAATCCTCGCACTTATGGGAAACTTAGAGGCTTTAATTTACGAGAACCAAGACGCAATCTACCCAGGAGAGTACGTGCATGCCTGCTAAAACAAACCTTCTTGGACCAAGCGGTCAACTCTATGCTGACCCCAAACCCACTCCCGATGAAAACGCATTTCAGGTTAACAACACCAGCGATGCCTACTACAACTCGCCGTACTATCTGAAGCATAAGAATGAAGTACAGGCTATCCCGCCAAGTCGCACCGGCGCACTACCCTATCTAAATCTCGCCAACTTCGTGCCCCAGGATTTGATGGCAGCTATCACAACGTCGGAGAAAATTACATTCCATGCGGTTGGAGACACCGGGGCTGCCAAAGTGGACAAACACCAGACCGCGCCCACCGCAATTGCTGATGAAGCAGCCGTGGCCGATGCTATGGACGCCGATGTACAGACCTCCGGGGTCGATGGTCCGGCGTTCTTTTTCCACTTGGGAGACGTCGTTTACAACTTCGGCGAAGCGCAATATTATTACGACCAGTTTTACGAACCCTTCCGTGAATATGATCGTCCGATTTTTGCAATCCTAGGCAATCACGATGGCATGGTATTTGGTTCATCATCGAGCGCCCCTCAGGTCCCTACGCTGGCTGCCTTCCTGTCGAACTTCTGCGCCGCAGCTCCTGATCCGTCACCCGATGCGATGAGCATTACTCGCACCGTGATGACACAACCGGGAGTGTATTTCACTCTCGACGCTCCGTATGTTTCGATCATTGGGCTGTACAGTAACGTTCTGGACACGGGCGGAGGCATTATTTCTTCGCGAGGCGGACACTTCCCTCTAGTGGATGATCAACTGTCGTTCCTCACGGGAGAATTGCAGCGCCTAAAAGCGGACAGGCAAGCAGGGAAGCGCGCTATTATCATTGCCGTCCATCATCCGCCGCTGTCGATAGATGCCAAGACCGGCGGGAGCGGCGGCCTGATGAAAGATATTGATTCCTGTTGCGAGAAGGCACAGCTATGGCCAGATGCAGTGCTTTCCGGACACGCGCACCTCTATCAGCGCTTCACGAGAACTGTAAATGGAAGACAAGTGCCCTACATTGTCTCCGGATCGGGCGGATTCGCAGCGACGGCCCCACCGGAAGCCGTCCCGCCGGCCGGTACGGTAATCGGCGATTACAAGCTTGAGGTGGATCCAATCGTTAAGTTTGGGTATCTGACGCTGACAACAGACGCCAGATCGCTGACGATAACCTTTAAGGCGGCGCTGCGTGGCAAGCCGGTGACTCAAGAGGATTCCGTTACGTTGGATTTGACGCAAGGAAAAATTCTAGCCAGCGGAGCGAACCGGGCCGCCCAAAAAGGAACGAATAAACGCCCCACCAAAAAGACAGCTACGCCTGCGAAAGGCACCAAGAAGAAAGTGTGATTTTGAGCTCTCACATCGCACCTTCGCATAAGACGCACGAGACCTACGAAGGGGTCGTTAAATCGGTGGATAATCAAATGACTCACTTCGATATGTCTGCGCTTAAGCTCGTCAAACAGCGCAATGAAAACGCAGTGACTCTAAACGTCCCGTCTCGATTAATCGGACCAGGGGATTATAGCGTTGCTTTGTATAGGGTAGACGGCGATCAAGACAAGGAGCTTATTGCAATTCTCCAGTTAGCTATGAAACACGAATCATCTGCTCATCGACGATTGTCATTCGGCTAGTGGAAAATCATACCTGAATCACGGCCGTTCTTGGGTACATGTTCGGGTACAGACACCAGTTTGGCCAATTTACGTTCAATTTCGCTAAACCACTGATACGACATCACTTGGTTTGGTGAAAGCCAACGGTTAATTACACTTATTTATCATAGACTTACGGTATTCTTGGGAAACTCAAAATCCGCCGGGCTTCGGCCCATGGGGGTTCGACCCCCCTCCCGGCACCATAATCCACGGGATTCAAGACTTAAAGCCACCTACATCGGCCCACCTTCCCCCGCGTCTATGTATTCTCAATGAGATTCTCTTTGAACACAGACATGAGCTTGGCGAGGGCTCGTTCTGCCTGACGCTGGTTGTATGCGGAGTTATCAGGCATAGTCCAGCCGTGATGCGCCCCTTCATAGACCTCGCTCTCGTACCGCCCACGCCACGCCTGCAATGCTTTTTCGAGTTCGGCGATGGCTTCGGCATTCATGCTGTTGTCTTCAACGGCATGACCGAAGTAAAGTCTCGCCTTGATCTTCGGCAGGCCGAGATGGGCGCTCTTCGGATCGTTTGCCTTGTAGAGACCGCCACCATGAAATGAGACGGCCACCGCGGCCTTATCGGGACGCGACGCGGCTGCGCGGAACGCCAGCAGGCCGCCGATGCAAAAACCGACAACGCCTATTCCGCCTGGCTTAGTGGTGGGCTGTGAGGTCAGAAAGTCGATGTAGGCTGCGGCATCGGCATCAATGGCATCAGGAGTAAGCGGGCCTAGCAGTTCACCCATCCGCTGCCGCGTTGCATTATCCCCCGGCTTGCGCGGGAACTTGAAGACCGGAGGCTTGCTGGTCCGGTAGAACGGATTGGGGATGAGCACCGTATGGCCCTCATTGACGATCCTCTCGGCCATCTGGCTTATGACATCTCTGGGGCCGCCAATGTCGGGGATAAGAAGCACGCCTGGTTGTGGTCTGCTGTCATCGACTGTGTAAAGCACGGCATCCGTTGTCCCGTCGGGCATGGTCAGCTTAAGTTCCCGCTTTTTCATGGATGGATTCTCCCGATATTCACCATAGGTCAAACTCCAAAGTCAGACCCTTAGCGAGCCACGAAATCCTCTGCCGCCAAAGTACGATTCCGCGCCGTTGTGATACAGGAAAACAGTGTCGTAGCGGCGATCACAAAAGACAGCGCCGCCGAGTTTTCTGTAGCAGGCGGTGTCTTCACCCAGCTTGACGTCTTCGTGTCGAAATTTCCAAGTTTCTGTAGCTCTCGATACTGTTCTTCAGTTAATAGCTCAATGCCCATGACAGCCGCCAGATCAACAGCATTATTTTCTGGTTTGTATTCTTTCCTTGACTCCAGCGCTTCACGGTCGTAGCAAACATTTCTGCGGCCTTTAGGGCTCTCCGCCGAGCAATCATAAAAAATGAATTCGCCTGTCTTTTTATCCTGACCGACAACGTCCGGTTCACCGCCGGTTCTTTCCATTTCATTCAGCAGCCACAGTTTTTCGGCATCCGCTTCCAGTCTTGCCTGCACTTTAACCCATGCCAGACCTTTATGGCGGTTCATATTTTTCTCAAAGCGGGCTTTCAACGCTTTGAGGAGTTCTTCACGCTGTTTTTCGGAAAGGGTCATGTTGAGAATGCTCAGAAAAGGTCGCTGTTTCGTAAGGGCCATGCCGTAAGGAGCACAGAATCCAATGCGGCTTCAGCCGCTGAGGTAATGGGGTCTCTCAAAATAGGACTTTTTCCGCCGCCTCTATGTTAGCCATAGTTTTTATGTTGAGCCGGCACGTCGCTGGCTGCGCCACTTAACGGCATAGGGCAGCACGAACAAGTACAGACCGGTGAAAAAGAGCAAGGCGAGCACGGCCACCGCCATAAGACCTAATCGATTGGTGTATTTTCCCCGCACCACGGCGATGCCGGTGACAATGATGGCAAGGGTAAATGCCATGGACAGCCAGCGATGGGTCTGCCGAATCCATCGGTTCCAGTTCAATGGGACCTCCCTACAACTTCTTAGCCACCTTAGGCCAGTTGTTTTCAACACCGAACAGCTCGGCGTACTCCGCGTTCAGCCGCTGCCAGCCGACGAACTTCGCTGCGTCGGGGCCGACCATGCGTCCGATGGGAGTTCCGTTGAGGAGGTGATCCAGCACATCAATACAAATGTGCCACCCGGCAGCCCCCATGGAGATGAAGTGGCGAGCAATATTAGTCCACAGTGTCAGGCGAGTGCCTCCATCCAGGGCTTTGAGTTCCCACCGCATATTGAAGCCGCCCCAGTTGTACTCAAGCGCCTCGGGAGCGTCGGCTCGCGTCACGGTCGTTTCGGTAACGTGCAGCGTAGGCGCTCCCACTGTGGTGAGTTTCACCGTGTTTCCAGCCGTACCGAGGTTTCCATCGGCGTCAAAAGGGGCCCACTCGCGCAGATGCCTCGGATCGGTGAGCGCCTGCCAGACTTTTTCCGGCGGGTGGCGGAGCTCCCTGACAAGAATAAGCGTCCACTTCTCTCCGTCCTTTTGTACCTGTGCTCCGTAGGCCGGGCGCGGCGTGTACTGTTCGAGATTGCCCATCGCATTTCTCCTTTGTCTTACCAGCGCTTCAGTTGCGTGATCTGAATGAGATTACCGCAGGTGTCGTTCAGCATGGCGATTTTAGAGGCCGTCACGTCCGTTGGCGTCATGGTGAACTCGGCGCCCTGCGCTTTCATGCGTTCGTAATCGGCCTGGATGTCGTCGGTAAAGAACATGGCTGCGGGCTGGCTTTGCTGGAACAAGGCCTGCTGGTACGCTTTGGCCGCAGGGTTGTTGTTGAGCGCCAGCTGCAGCTCGGTGCCGTCCGGCTCCTCCGGCGAAGCCACGGTGAGCCAGCGATAAGGCCCCTGGCTGAAGTCGGTCTTCTTCACGAAACCAAGCACTTCTGTATAGAAGCGCAGGGCCTTGTCCTGATCGTCCACGTGTACGCTGGTCACTTTGATTTTCATTTCGTTTCTCCTCTATCACGTTTGCGGTTGGACTGCGTTGGCTTCTGCTTGTTTTCTTTTTTCTTTGGGGTTGATGGACTCATGCGGTCGAGGTGGCGTTCGAGAGCATCGACGTGAGTGGACCAGAAATTGCGGAACTGAGCCAGCCACATATCCACCTCCTGAAATGGTTCTGGCTTCAGCCGATAGAGACGGCGCTGTGCATCCACTGTGGATTCTACGAAACCTGCCTCGCGCAGCACGCGCAGGTGCTTTGAGACGGCCGGCTGCGGCATTCGAAGTTGGCGCTCGATCTCTCCCACAGACTGCTGCGATGAGGTCAGCAGGCTCAATATAGCGCGGCGGTTCGGCTCCGCAATGATTTCGAATACAGATTCCACCCACCCTATATACCTCATCGGGTATATGCATGTCAAGGCATATAACGCATACAAAGTTCCTATATGTTTTTAATCAGCTCGATCCAGGCCTCTGTCGGTATACACGAAATGAAGCTAACGTGTTTCCATCTCGACAACTCCTTGTGACAGCGGTAGTCTTGTTCCCCATCCGGGTGGGCCACGCCGCCACTCCGCTGGAAGACCTCCCAACTGCTCCCTTCCTCTCAGTACGACGTCTACTGATCTGAATCAGCTCCCAGCCCCCCAACTCCACGTCTGTGCGGGCCCCTAAAACAATCTGAATCATGCAAGGAGTTACAGCCATGAAGCGAGCTTTCCTTTGGACCGCTCTCCGAGCCGGAGTACTCTTGTGCCCGGCGTTGCTTGCATCCACCGCTGCTTTTGCGCAATCGACCGATGCAATTGCGCAATCAGACAAACGCATCATCTCGCTCGACCCCAGTCAAACATCGAATGCGACGAGCACCATACGTGTGAAAGGCGAGGCCTCGTTTTTTGGGCAGTCGAACGATGTAATTGCACAATCAGCCAAGCCCGTCATCTCTCTCGATCCGGGTCAAATCTCGAATGCGACGAGCGCCATACGTGTGAAAGGTGAGGCCTCGTTTGCCAATGCACCAGCGAACTTCCACAGCTTTCCCTCTGCGCGGGTGGGAGAAAGCACTTATGTGGAAACCCTGACGCTGCGTTTTGCAGCGTCAACGAAACTGACCAAAATCGAATCCAGCAAAGACTTCCAGATAGAGCAGGGCGGCAGTTGCGCTGCCGAGAGCTTCTTCGCGGCCGGAGACAGCTGCACCTTGCTGGTTCGCTTTACGCCGCAGGGAGCAGGCCCGCGGATGGGTAAAGTAACGATTACGCACACCACATCAGCACAGGCCTTCAATATCGGCCTGGGCGGCTTCGGATATGCGCCTGTTGTCAGCTTCACTCCGGCAGTGATCACAACTGTGCCCGGCACCTTTCCTTCGGGTGCAGGCCTGCTGAATGGCGCAAAGAATCTTACCGTGGATGGCGGCGATTCGCTGTATATCGCCGACACGGGCAACAATCTTATACGCTACCTCGATTCGAGCGGAACTTTCAAAACACTGGCATCGGGCTATACAGCCCCACGCGGGATAGCGGTGGACACTTTTGGTGAAGTGTACTTCGACCTGCCGACAGCCAACATGTATGAAATTTATGATTATGGCCCGGTGGTCCAGGTCAATGGCGCAGTGTCGCAGACCTGCACGGCTGCATCCCCCTGCAACCTCAGCGGCGAGGCGTTGAGCAATCCGGGGACGATGAGCATCGATCCCTACAATCATTTATTCTTCGTCGACGGCCACATGGGAGCCGCGATGGCGACCGTGCAGCCTCTTCCGGCAAAGCTAGTCTTGCTCTACGATCCGTTCCCGTATCAGACCAACCCAACGAGTCCTATCACCGTGGATGGCTCAGACAACATCTACAGCTTCTGGTCCAATGGAGGAACGTGCTCCATCATCCAAAGTTCACTCTATAATGCGGAAAATTCCAACGTAGCATTTACCAAAATCGCGGGCGGACACACCTGCGGGTTCAGCGGAGACGGCGGGGAGGCCGGCAATGCTGAGATAGGGGCGACCATGGGCCAGATGGCCTTTGATATTGCTGGAAATCTTTATTTCAGTGATACGGCCAACCAGCGCGTTCGCCGCATCGATGCCACCACCGGAATCATCAACACCATCGCCGGATCTGGAGTAGCCGGTTATGGCGGTGATGGCAGCCAGGCCAATACTGCGACACTAAGCTCTCCCACTGGAATGGCAGTCGATTCACAGGGGCAGGTGTACATCATCAGCGGCGCAGCGGCTACTGGATCGGCTCAAGTCATACGCAAACTCGGGCCGGACGGGCGGCTGACTTTTTTTGGGCAGCCAAAAGGGACAACCAGCTCGGTCAACAAAGTCACAGTGTCCAACACCGGTAACTCGACGCTGACGCTTACCAATGTTGCTATAGTTGGCACCAATGCCGCGGATTTCAAAATCGACCCTACCACCACAAGCTGCCTGCTCACCCCTGGCTCGACTCTGAACGCCGGACAGAGTTGTAAAGTGGGCATACTATTCACGCCGTCCGCGGCAGGCGGGCGTTCGGCGACGCTCGTATTCCTCGACAATACCGTGAACAACCAGAACAATGTAGAACTTTTCGGCACGGGCACGCTGCCTCTGCCAACATTCACTATCACCTCGCCTACAACCGGAACCTCGGTCACGGCTGGAACGGCGGTTACGTTCTCCGTGAGCGTGACCTCCGCATCGTCACCCGCGCCGACAGGTAAGGTGACCATGCTGCTGGACGGAGCGACCATCGGCGGCAGCCCGGCAACGCTGAACTCCTCCGGCGTGGCTTCGCTGAGTGTGGTAACCTCCGTCACCGGCACGCACACGCTCTCGGCGACTTACAACGGCGACGCGAATTATGGGGCAACCGGCCCCATTACCCGAACCTATACTGTGACCGCAGCGGCTGCGGTACCTCCGACTGTCACGCTCACATCGTCAGCCAATCCCGCGATGAGTTGCAAAGCGGTCGTCTTTTCTGTCACAGTCACAGGAACAAATGGTGGCACACCAACCGGCAAGGTGGAGCTGAACCGAGGCGCTACCGTGCTGGGCACTGCTACCTTGAACGATGGTGAGGCAAGACTCTCTACCTCTGCGCTTTTTGCCGGAACGAATGTACTAACCGCGAGTTACGAAGGTGACGCCAGGAATGGTGCAGCCACGTCGGCAGCATTCAGGCAAATGATTTCGTCGCGCCATTTGTGTAAGATCATCGCGCCTCCTCGGCACCGGATAACACTCGGTTCGTTGTCCTATCAGCCATAAAACTACCTCGCGCGGGTGAGAGGTTTAATCTCTCGCCCGTGCCCGGCGCCAAAGTCGATTACATGCCCAGAACTTGGCTAGAAGCTTGTACAAAATGACGTTCTGCATCTCAACATTGCAAAGTTCGCCCCAACCCCAAATATGCTCTGGAGCAAGTACAGACTTGCTCCAGAGCAGCGACAGAATTGGAACGATAGAGGAGCATGAATTCAGCGAAGGTTCACCGGATTCGCCAGAGCAGTGTGGCGCATTTTTGAGCTAACTCGGTCAGCACCCTTTCTTAAGCACCGAATTGTTGTAGCGGGACAGATACCTCGCACTCCAAGAACTTATGCGTTCGAGCGGAGTTCAACTCCGCTCCTTTTTGCTCGCCGCTCTAAAGGAAATTTCCGTGCCTACTGCGCTTCAGACTATTGAGAGGGCTTCAATTTCTGGCCCTGTCATTGGCAGCCAAGCGAACCATCCTCGCCTCGATCCTCACGGTCTTCGACCTGATAGTTACTATCGTCGTGGTCAACCATATGCGGTATTTGTACAGACCGCCATTTTCGACTCTTCAAACGACTGTACTGCTTATTAGCGGCTTTGCGCTCCTGTACTGCACACTGGCCCACATCTGGTACAAGGTCTACCAGATCTACCAGAGGCGAGGTCTGTTCCAATCCAAATCCAAGTGATTTGTGAAAGTTTCTTTTTAGCAGGCTGTTTCCCCGAAAGATATGCTAGACATGGTTTACGCGAACACTCGGCAGCGACTGAATCCTGTCAACTCTGACAGTTGCGGCACCTCATTATCAGGATCATGCTGAATTTGGGGATTTTGAACCGATCATAGGGCGTAAGAGAGCATTCCTACAGTGGATTTTGTGGCGTATGACCAGGCAGGAAAAGTTAAGCACCATGGTTACAACGTGCTAATTGAATACTATCGCTCTTAGTATCAGGCACTATCCTGGTGCATCAGGTCGTGACTTATCCCTAAAACTATAGATGCGCTGGTAATCAGGAAACTCTTTCAGGGGACCGTCCTCTTCGCCCTTACTTTTCCCTGCGCCTTAGCAGCCCAGAACGATACCAGCGATGCCGGTAAAAAATCCGGGACGGTCAACATTGGCATTGATTACCTGCTGAATTACCTCAACATGGCCGGAACGAAAAAGGCGGCCGACTTCCAGCCGTTGACGCAGCACGAGAGAAACCAGCTTTACTTCAAGACTATGGCCAACCCACTGGGCTATATAAAGGCCGGGTTTTCAGCGGGAATTGACCAATGGAACGACAAACCTGAGGAATGGGAACAAGGGGCATCCGGTTACGGTAAGCGCTTTGCGAACATCGTCGGACAATATTCAATCCAGCGCACGGTTACATTTGGCGTGTCCAGCGCTTTGCATGAAGACAATCGCTATTTCAACTCTGGCAGGAAAGGCGTGTGGCCGCGCACAGAATATGCGCTCCTCAGCGGCATGTTGGCGCGACATGACAACGGAAGACTGCATGTTTCCGTGTCTCAATTAGGAGGGGTAGCAGCAGGCGCTTTTCTGTCGCGACTATGGCAGCCTCCCAGCCAGAGTTCCGCGGAGGATGGAGCCGTAAGTTTCGGGATCACAATGGGTAGCAATATAGCCTTCGGCGTGCTGAAGGAATTCCTTCCTGATTTAGGCCGCGCGCTCGCAAAGAAACATCAAGCATCACCTACACCATAATGCGATGCCCCGCGCCTTACATCACAAATTTGAGTAACAGTTTCATGACATCTTTCAGCGGCATTACGGTAAGCAGCAAGGGCGCCATTGGAAGCAGGCTTGTTATAACCAGATGAATCAACGTGCGCGGATCGACAGGCAATGGCTTCATCTTCTCAACAAACTCATAACTATTGCCCAGATCCGCAAGTGACTGGATATCACCTGTGCCCAGCAATGGCTCGTCATCCGGATTCTTGTGCTGTATCCACTTCTTGTGGAACTGTCCCGTATATGTGGTTGCCAGTGTCCCATATTGATGGAGTCCGACGCGCTTTGTCCTGAGAAGTGTTCCCGTGAAGAGAATCAGCGGACCCACAACAATGAGGAGAGCAATGACAACGTAGGCAGCAATTGCAGGAGCGAAATGCTTCAGCGGAATCTTGTCATACAGAATATTGTTCGCCATCACCCCGGCGCTTCCAACTGAAAATGCGAACAGCAGAATCCCGAAAAAGCGCTGCGCTTCGCCAACAAAGCCCAATCCCGCAGCCTGGTCCGGATGGGGCGGAAAGAGTTGCAGATCGAGTCTGCGGACCCTAGCGAGAAACTGGAACCAGAGAAAGAGTCTCCATAACCACCGGAGCATGAGGAACTGGAACAGCGGCGTGCAAAACCCCAGAAGCCACCATCCGGCCCATGTGAGCGATAACCCATTGTCAGTATGGGTCGAATACCAGGTAGTAACATGGACCGCGGTCTGCGTGAATGCAAAAATTGCGATGCTATAGGCGAGAACCGCGATAATTATTTCTGCAAGGATTGAATCACGCGCGCGCAGACCGCGCTCCACTAAGCCGTCGAACCGCTGATAGTCTTTTTCAATGACCACGCCCGAAGTAACAAAATGCTCGGCTGCCCCTGCTATCCGTGGCCCAAGTATGTTTTCCGCCAGCAGGAGCAATGGAATGGCAAGCAGGAAACGAGTATAGGCGCTCAAATCACGTATAAAGGGTACCGGCACATTTCCAAAAGCCCGTCCCTGGATTGCCGACAGGATCAACAGCGGAAACCATGTAAGCAGCGCGGCGACGAGGGCCCTCCTTTTGGTGAAGGGGACGTCCTTCTTGATGACTCCAAGGCGTTTCTGAATGTTAAAGAGAGGGCCGCCCTCCATGAGTAAAAAAGGGCGAATAGTGAGATTCTCGGTCTCGTTCACGATTTCCTCCAGTGCAACTACATCTTGGTCCAGCCTCAATGCATACATGGCTGGGAGAGGTAAGGCCCAGCTAAAGCCGGAATCCCGTGTCGAATGTCGCTGGATCAAATAAGTGAATCAATACTTCGCGCCGGGCGCATTGAGAAGACAAAAGCATTGACCACTTTTTATAGAGTGAGCATATATATGAATACTGAGATACTTATCTACTCTGGCGGCACAAGGTTTTCTCGAATAGCAAGCTTTAGCAGTTCCACGTTGCTGCGCAGATTAAAGTCCTGCATGATTTTGTATTTATGAAATGCCACTGTTCTAGGTGTAAGGCTCAAAGTTTCAGCGGCCGCTTTCATTGTCAGGCCCTCAGCCAATAACTGAAGTACCTCTCGTTGCCGCGCTGTAAGCAGCTTTTCGCCAGAAGGAGCGGAAGCGTTCTGGAAAAGCTCCCGTCTCTGCTTATGGTTTGCCACTCGTGGTGTTATATATGGTTTGGCGCCGATCAACTCGCGAAGAGCGTAAGTTAGCTCAGGGCCTGCTGAGTTCTTGAGCAGGAAACCTGCCGCCCACTCGCGGAGAGCTTCGACCGCTATGCCGACGCCTTCATTCATAGTCACCATGAGAAGTCTCGTTCTTGGCACCAGATCCTTGAGTTTTCTGCCGATCTCCGGGCCGTTCAGCAATGGCATGCCAACATCGATGACGATCAGGTCCGGTAACAGGTGCGATGCCACATGCAGGAGTGCGCGACCGTCAGAAACGGTCCCGACGATTTCGAACTCAGGTTCCAGAAGTTTTCGGAACGCATCCATTCGCAATATACGATCATCAACCAGAAGAATTCGGGGTCGCCTCATGTTCTACCTCCTCAACAGCTTGTGGGGCCCACCTGCTAATCAGAGGAACAAGTAGTCATGCACATAAACTTCGGCAACAAATGAATAGGTCTTCGAAATATCGAAACCTTCAGGCTTTCTGGAATGTGACCTTAGCGCACTGACAAAAGATGAAAGTACTGAAAATCTTACAGCGTCATTTTGGCAACTCAGGATAGGTTGTTTTTTACCTGGGGGTCAAGTTCTTCAATGGATATGAGTGCTGAAAGTTATCGTCCCCGTAACCTGTAAGAAATACCAGCAACGCACCGCCTTCTATTTGTGCAACAGGTTGGTGCATAATCCGGGCGATAAATCTTCGATATGTGTCCTCCTGTGCCAAAAAAACAAATGCGTTCTCATTAACCATGGTTCTGGGAAACCGTTCTTGACACGTCCGGAAGTTGTCTGAAATCGCGAAGAGCCGTCAGGATGAGCGGAAGCATTTCAAGAAATCGGATGCTGAAGCAGCCCATTATCGAGAAGACGCCACCGAACTGGAAAAACGGTTGTCGTCCCAAATTTAGGAAACGTACGAAAAGCGCTGTCCTCAACCGCCCGAATGAATTACGATTTATGCAACTGATTACATATTCGGGATTGTGCGTGCTGCCGGTGTTTTTTGGTGCTGTTTCATCCCGGATGAATGAGGATTCATTCAAGGATGAAGAGATTTCTGGGTGCAGCACTCTTAGCGGCAGGAGTGGGTTTTCTTGTCTCCCAAGCCACGCGGACACCGATCTACGCAGCCTCTAATGGGCAACAGCCCAGCCAGCCGGCAGCGAACACCACCCCGGCGCATGAAGAGGACCTGGCGAAAGCCGGCAGCGAAGTCTTTGGCCAGAACTGCGCCTTCTGCCATGGCCGCGACGCCATGGGTGGCGAGACTGGCCCCGATCTGACCCGCTCCAAGCTGGTGCTCTCCGATTCGGGCGGCGACAAGATATCGAAGGTGGTGCGCGATGGACGGCCAACAAAGGGCATGCCCTCGTTCACCTTCTCCAGCCAGGAGATGGACGGGCTTGTAGCCTTCATCCATTCGCAGGCAGCGAAGGCCGCAGCGCAGGCTGGCGGACGCCGCGGCGTCGATGTCTCCGACCTGCAAACCGGCAATGTCGAGAAGGGCAAGGAATACTTCAACGGGGCCGGGGGATGCTCCAAGTGTCACTCGCCCACAGGCGACCTAGCCGGCATTGCCTCGAAATATGAGGGACTTCATCTCGAAGAGCAAATGCTCTATCCGCGCGAAGCCAAGAGCAAGGTGACGGTCACTCTGCCTTCCGGAGAAAAAATTTCCGGAACGCTAGCCTATCTTGATGAGTTTGTCGTCGGTCTGCGCGACGCGAACGACACTTATCACTCCTGGCCCACGTCAAAGGTGAAATACGTCGTGGATTCGCCGGTGGAAGCGCATGTCGAACAGTTCCCGAAATACACCGACGACGACATCCACAACCTGATGGCTTACCTGCAAACGCTGCGCTGATCTCATTCGCACTGAGGGGTTCTCTGCCGAAATGAAGTTGCTGAAACACGCCTGGTTTCTTACCGCGCTTGCGCCGCTGGTAGCGTTGCCATCTCTCGTGACCGCGCAGAACCTTGATTCAGCGGAGTTGCTGAAACCTCCGGCGGATAGCTGGCCCGGATATCATGGCGACTACTCCGGCAGACGCCACAGCAGCCTGACGCAGATTACGCCGCAGAACGTAAAGAACCTCACGCTGGCGTGGGCATTCCAGACTGATCAGACGATGGAGATCAAGTCATCGCCGCTACTGGTCGACGGAATACTGTACTTCACCGTGCCGGACAATATCTGGGCCGTCGATGCCCGTTCAGGGAATGAAGTCTGGCATTTCAGCCATCCGACCAAACAGGGTTTGCACATCGGCCACCGTGGCGTGGCCATGTACAAGGGCTGGCTCTATTTCGTTACGCCCGACGACCACTTGATCTCGCTGAACGCGAAAGATGGAACCGTGCGCTGGGATGTCGAGATTGCCGATGTGAAGAAAGGCTACTGGACAACGCTCGCGCCTCTCGTCGTCGGCAACCATGTGATTGTCGGCGTCTCCGGCGACTTCGACAACCTGGCTGGTTATCTGCGGGCCATCGATCCGGAAACCGGCGCAGAACAGTGGCAGTGGAACTCGACTCCACCTGCGGGCGCTCCGAACAGTACTACTGGCGGCATGACATGGATGACCGGCACCTATGATCCATCGCTCAATCTGATCTATTGGGGAACAGGGAATCCGACGCCGGTCCTGAACGGATCATCGCGTCCGGGCGACAACCTCTATACATGCAGCATCGTTGCGATTAACCCGGACACGGGAAAGCTGGCCTGGGGCTTCTCGATTTCACCGCACGATACACATGATTGGGACGCGGTCGAGACCCCCGTGCTGGTGGATGGAATGTTCCACGGCAAGCCGCGAAAGATGCTTATGCAGAGTTCGCGCAACGGCTATTTCTTCGTTCTCGACCGTACCAATGGCGAGAGCCTCCTGACCGTCCCCTACGGCCCGACTAACTGGACTTTGGGCATCGACAAGCAGGGGCATCCAATTCCGAATCCGGCAAAGGAACCCGCGCCCGACGGACGCCTGATCGCACCCGACGAAGGCGGCATGACGAACTATCGCTCGCCTAGCTTCGATCCTAAAACCGGCTTATTTATCGTGGATGCTCACCCAAGCTGGAGCATTTACTTCGCCAAGCCCGCGGACGGCAATTACGGATGGGCCGGCGCTGACTATGGACTGTGGGGCAAAGGCGTCATCAAAGCCATCGACTACCAGACAGGAAAAATCCGCTGGAGCCATGATGTGGGCGAGGGTGGATCAGGAGCAGGCGTCTTGACCACGGATTCCGGCCTGACCTTCACCGGCGATGCTTATGGAAATGTCCTGGCGCTGGAAACGAGTAATGGCAAAACTCTATGGCATGCGGGAACAGGAGCGTCCATGCAGAGTTCGCCCATTACCTATGAGTTGGATGGCCGCCAGTACATGGTCACCAGCAGCGGTGGAGTGTTGTTCGCCTGGGCGCTGCCGCAAGGCGCGGACGAGTCGTCGCACTAGATTGACAAGTTGTTTGATGTTTTTAGAGAAGGTCCTAAATCAATATGAAGCTTTTGAAAATCGCATCGGTTGTTGCATTGAGCGCGCTTGCATGGGGTTCTTCCTGCCTGCTGCAAGCACAGAACGTTGATTCTGCCATGCTGCTCAAGCCGCCGGCCAACAGTTGGCCCAGCTATCACGGCGATTACACCGGTCAGCGCCACAGCAAATTGACGCAGATCACGCCACAGAATGTTAAAAACCTGACCTTGGCCTGGGCATTCCAGACGCAGCATAACGACACCGTCAAGTCCACGCCAATCCTTGTAGACGGAGTGCTGTACTTCACCATCCCGGACAACGTCTGGGCCGTGGACGCCCGCTCCGGCCACATGCTTTGGCACTATACCTATCCGCCGAACAAGGGCGACCACATCGGTCAGCGCGGCGTGGCAATCTATAAGGACTCGGTCTTCTTCACTTCTCCGGATGCGCACCTGATTTCCCTGAACGCAAAGGACGGCAAGGTGCGCTGGATTGTTGAAGTCGCCGATGTCAACAAAGGGTATTGGGACACACTGGCCCCGCAAATTGTGGGGAACCACGTCATCGTTGGCGTCGGCGGCGACCTGGACAACCTTCCAACATTTATCCGGTCTTACGATCCTGAAACCGGCAAGGAGCAATGGCAATGGGACGCAACTCCGCCCGCGGGCACTCCCGGCGGTTCTACCGGTGGCACCACCTGGATGTCAGGCACTTATGATCCGGAGCTGAACCTGATCTATTGGGGCACAGGAAATCCCACTCCGGTTCTCAGCGGCGCCACGCGTCCTGGCGACGACCTCTACACCTGCAGCATCGTCGCGCTGAACGCCGACACGGGAAAGATGGCGTGGGGATTCTCGGCATCGCCGCATGACACCCATGACTGGGACGCCGTAGAAATTCCTGTGCTGGTGGATGGAATGTTTCATGGCAAGCCGCGCAAGATGCTGATGCAGGCATCGCGCAACGGCTATTTCTTTGTCCTTGACCGCACCAACGGAAAGAGCCTGCTGACTGTGCCCTTCGGCCCGGTGAACTGGACCCTCGGCGTCGATAAAGAGGGCCGTCCGATTCCCAATCCGGCAAAGGAACCCGCTCCCGATGGCCGGATTATCGCGCCCGACGAAGGCGGACTGACGAATTTCCGTTCGCCCAGCTTTGATCCGAAGACTGGCCTGTTCATCGTCGATGCCCACCCCAGCTGGAGCATTTACTTCTCCAAAGCAGCCGATGGCCAATACGGATGGGCTGGCGCTGATTATGGCGTGTGGGGCAAAGGAGTCATCGAGGCCATCGATTATCAGACAGGGAAAATTCGCTGGAGCCATGAACTCGGCCCCGAAGGGTCAGGTGCCGGCGTGATGACGACAGACTCGGGGCTGACCTTTACCGGCGACGCTCACGGCAACTTCCTGGCGCTGGATACTGCCACCGGAAAAACATTATGGCATGCTGGCGCAGGAGGCGGCATCTCCAGCTCTCCCATTACCTACGAACTCGATGGCCATCAGTACCTTCTGACCAGCGGCGGCAGCGTATTGTTTGCCTGGAAACTTCCCGATACAGCCGCTGCTCATTGATCTGACACTCTGCCTACTGCACGCGGATCGTACTCGTCAGCTTGATGTCGGATGACGAGCTTCCGATCATGACACTCACCGGTTCAGTTTCGACCCTGAAGCCGGGCAGCGTCTCGTCCCAGTAGGCAAGAGCGGAGGCCTTCAGCGGGATCTGCACAGTCTTCGTCTCATTTGGCTGGAGCGTCACACGCTGGAAGCCTTTCAATTCTTCACGCGGACGCTCGACCTTCGATTGCAGGTGCTTCACATAGAGCTGGACCACCTCATCGCCCGCGCGGCTTCCCGTGTTCGTCACATCCACGCTGACCGTCATGGTTCCGTCTTTAGCCATCTGTGCCGAACTGGTTCGCAGGTTGGAGTAGCGGAAGGTCGTATAGCTTAACCCGTAACCGAACGGATAAAGCGGATCGCCTTTGAAATACATGTAAGTGCGGCCGTGGCGAATATCGTAATCCATCATGGGCGGCAACTGATCGAGCGATCGCGGCCACGTCGTCACCAGACGACCAGCGGGGTTGTAATCACCGAACAGGACTTTCGCCAGAGCGGTTCCTTCGTCCTGCGAGGAATGGGCCATGTGCAGGATTGCGGGAACATGGGCCTGCGACCAGTTGATGGCAAACGGGAAACTGGAGACCAGAATGACGATGGTCTTCGAGTTTGCGGCATATACCTGCTTCACCAGTTGCTCCTGTGCAAGGTCGATGCTCTCGCGGTCGCGCCCTTCGCGCCCGTCGCTGGGCACGGTGCAGGGAAGCGTGCCGCCTCCGTCGTAGTCAGTGCTGTGCCAGTCGTGCGCCATATCCGGCCCGCAGGTCGGATCATTGCCTACCACGACCACTGCTACATCCGAAGATTTCGCCGCGTTGTACGCAGCATCTCCTATCTCATCGGCGGCATAGTTGACCTTCACGCCGGGTCCAACTTCATCCTTGATGCCTTGCAGCGGCGTGATGGCGTAAGGCGGCGTGCCGCCGTACCAGTCCCAGTGAACCGAATCGGCAAGCGGCCCGATAACGGCAATCGACTTGATCGAATCTTTGTTCAATGGCAGAAGCGAATCCGCATTCTTCAGCAGCACCACCGATTCAAGCGCCATTTGCTTCGATACCGCCCGGTCCTTTTCCGTGTTCCATGGCTCCGGCGAGTCTTTGATCTTCGAATAGGGAACCATCTCCGGCGGGTCCAGCAAGCCAAGCCGCAGAGTGATGCGGAACTTGGGCCGGAGCAGGTCGTCAATTTCCGCCTCGGTGACCGAGCCGTCTTTCAGCGCAGCCTTCGTTTCATCCTGATACGTATCGAGAAACTGATTGATGCCGGCTGTGAGACAGGCAACCACGGCCTCTTTTTTATTTGCAAAGCGCTTGTGCGCCGTGACAAGAAGCCTGACCGCTCCGCCATCGCTCGAAAGTACATCCACGCCCCACTGCTTTTGCACGATGCTCTTCAGAATCGGATTGATGGCCATGGGCGTGCCATTCCAGGCGTTATACGAGGCCATTACCCCCTTCGCTCCGCCGTCAACGAAGCCCATGCGGAAAGGAACTGAATAGTACTCCCAGAACAGGCGCTGATCGAAGTTGGAAGACGAGCTTGTGCGGTAGTCTTCATTACTGTTCGCCAGAAAATGCTTGAGCAGTGCGGCCGCCTGCCAATACTTTGGATCGTCGCCCTGCAGTCCTTTGATGAAAGCAACCGCCATGGTTCCATTGAAGAATGGGTCTTCTCCATACACCTCTTCGCTGCGGCCCCAGCGCGGATCGCGCGCCAGGTCAGACTGCGGTCCCCAGAGCATTAGAATCTGGCGATCGTACTTTTCCGTTTGCGTGATAAAGCGCGCCTCATAACCCTCGACGCCGCCAGCTTCGCGCACCAGCGCCGGGTCCCACGACTCGCCCATGCCCGGCGGCTGCGGAAACTGCGTCGTAGTGATGGCTGCGCGATTGGCCCTTCCGCCGCCGCGCTGGACCACTCCGTGGATGCCTTCCGAAGCGCCGAAATTCGGCACGCCGAGCCGTGGCACCGCGGTATTTGTCCCCAGACAATGGATCTTCTCGTCAATGGTCATCAGCGAGAGAAGGTTATCGATCCTCTTCTCTGCGGGAAGAGTTGGGTCATTAAACGGATACGCAGATTTTTGCGCAAGGACTGGAACGAAGCTGAGAACAAAAAGGCCGAGTGTGCTCGCAAGTCGCATTTTCATAAGCAGGGGATGTTTTGCAAACGCACTAAGCCTACCATGCTCGCAGCGACACACGTGGGACCCTGCAGCCGAGACTACGGGATTGTCGCGGCGACCGTGTTGGATGGTGTGCTTTCCACTCCCGAGCCATCGACGCTGGTTACAAAATAGTTGTACGACGCACCGCTCTGAACCATCGTATCCACGTAAACCGTTTCGGTCTCCGTCGACGAATTTATCCGCTGATACGAAGAACTGCTTTGTGGCGAACGGTAGACATTGTAGCCAACGACCTCTATCGGAGAACTGGTCGGAGCGTCCCAGCTGAGATCTACTTGGTGTGTGGTGCTGTTCTGGTTTCCATTTGAGTTTGGCGCACTCGTGCCGCAACCGGAAAGGACAATGACAAGACAGCAGGTCAACAACGAGATGTCTACGTTCCAGATAAGGGGCCGGGAAAATAGAGGGCTATGGTTAGATCTATCCAGTTTCATTTCGACTGTAATTGGGCCTCATCGTTCATACGGCTTAGTCATTTCACCGGACTCATCTCTTCAAGGTCGATGACTCCGAGAAGCGCACCCCAGTGATAGAAACGGTCGCTGTTGCTCACGTCGTCGCCGCTTCCGGTCGCTCCATTGTAGTTTTCATGCACGTGCCCATTCGCCCGCCAGTCGCTCAAAAACAGATCGAGCGACTTTTGCGCGAGTTCCCGCCGGGCACGATCAACATCTGGCTGATGATAATTTCGCAAACCAAGATAGACCAGATAATTCATCGGCCCCCAGATGCGCCCTCGCCAGTAATTCTGGTCCTTGAAGCCGGGATCGTTCCTCGCAATCGATGGAATCACCCACTGGCCCCAGAACTCTTCCGGGTTCAGCAGATGTTCGTCCACCATGCGCCTGGCCTGCTCAGGTGTAGCGGCTTGGGCAAGCATTGGATAAAAATTAGTCGGCGAAAGCCTATGGCTGAACTGGCCGGCATGCAGGTCCTTATTCAGGAATATGCCGCTGCTGTTGTCCCACAGAGTCGCCAGAGAAGCGCGATACTTAGCGGCCCGCCCGCGCAGTTCCGTTGCTTCTGCGATTTTGCCCAAAACATCCGCGATCTTCGCCAGCGCATCGCAGTCGGAGATATACATCCCCATCAGGCCAACATCGGCAAACATCAGCTGATGTGTCTTCTCATCGTAGGCGGCATCGTCGTACATCGGGCTGTTGTCGAGTCCCGATTCAAGGATCGCCCCCTCACGAGTCCCGCGGCTCGCGTCATCAAGATTTGCAGGCTCATTTTCGCCATCGCTGCCCCACACCAGGTATCCCTGCCGGTCGCGATGTTCCGCCCACCACCGGTTCCATTTCAGCAAGGCTGGAAATGTATCCGCGAGCAGCCAGCGATCATGAAACTTCTCATACAGCCCCAGCAGCGTAATCGCCCCGACTGGCGGCTCAGAGCGGTCCTCGCTCTTCCAGCCTCCGCCCCGCGCGTAATTCGGGATGAATCCCTGGGGCGTAGCCGCGCGGCATATCTCAATGGCATTGGCATACGCCAGATCGCGGTCGCCAACCGCAGCCAGGGTGGCGGCGAAAAACGTGTCCCAGTCAAACAAGACATACCCGCCCCATCCCACGCTCCAGATGCGGCTCACAGGCGAGATCACGTGGCGGCCCTGCGGCTCGTAGATTGTGTCCCAGCCGATTACCGTTTGAATCGCGTCGGCAACCGGAGCGCGTTCGCCGAACCCTGCGATCGATTGCTCATAGGCCTGCCTTGCTCGTTCTAAGGCCTGCTGAATTTCTGCAATTGTTCGTGGCCTGCCCGTGCTCAGGCCCACAGGAGCTTTCAACTCCGCGGAAAAGTAACTGCCGGAAACGGGCACGCTCACGTCGTCCGTATCTTTGCCGGACAAATAGATTGAGACCGTTCGATTCGGAAGTCGAGCTTCCAGCCGGCTTCCTTCCTTTAAAACCGTTCCGGGCCGGTTCCAGAGCATTCCTGCGGAAAGCACAATTTCCGGAGGAAGGTGAGCGCTGCCAGCTTGCGAAAGCGGGGTTGCCAGCAGTACAAGGTCGTCTCCATCGTGCGCGCTTTGAATGCGGATTTCATGGCCGCGCCACTGTAGCTTCAAATCCGTATAGTTTCCGTCATACGAGTGAGGACCCGGAACAACCCGCTCCTCATCCTTGCCTTGGCGGCCAATCAGTGCAGCCGGAAGAAAGCTGTCCGAGCCCACTGTGTCTTGATGCTTGATCCCCACTCGCACCGCGAGGCCTTCAGGCAACAGAACCTGCGTCATGACGCTGTGTGTGTCCCATGTGTTCCATCCGCGAGCCAGCCGCTCCTGCAACTGCGAATACTCGGACGAACGGGGCTGAGCGAATGCGGTAGCGTAGGCGGATAGAAGCAGGAGAAGGCAGGATGGAACC
This sequence comes from Alloacidobacterium sp., assembly GCF_035631355.1. Lineage (NCBI taxonomy): Bacteria > Pseudomonadati > Acidobacteriota > Terriglobia > Terriglobales > Acidobacteriaceae > Alloacidobacterium > Alloacidobacterium sp. Next base: position 55,406 of record NZ_DASQIX010000071.1, on the reverse strand, counting down.
GCAACCCGAGGGAAAATTTGCATTGCGAAAAATGTATACCGTATCTGTCAGGCGGGAGCAATCATTAACACGTGACAGCTGGGTGCTGGGTGCCCCATGTCTCGATTTTGAGACATGGGAATCAACTCTTTATCCGCTTTTCTGCTGTCCACGCGCACAATAGCCGGCTCATACAACGCAGGGGGATGAGTCTCACCCACCCGCATACAATGAAGACTGAATGCTCCGTTCCGCCTCTGCCCTCGCGCTCTTGCTCTGCCTCACCGCTGTTGCCGCAACCGCACAGGAGCAGACTCCGGTCCTCACCGTGCGCTCCACGCTCGTGCAGGTGCCTGTTCAGGTCAAGACGAAGTCCGGCGAGAACGTCTTCGCGCTTACAGCTGACGATTTCATCGTCACTGACAACGGAGTTCCCCAGCGCGTCACCATCGACCCCGACACCGATTTCCAGCCGCTCGCATTGGCCATCGTCGTCGAAACCGGCGGCGACGGAGCGCATCACCTCGCCGACTACTACCACCTGGACCCCATCCTCGACGCGCTCATCGGCAGCATCGACCACCGCGTCGCCGTCATCGGCTTTGACAGCACTCCGCATCTGCTCGTGCCCTTTACGCCCGACACAGCCGTGGCCGCGCATCAGTTGGCAAACCTGCAGGCGGGCGATCAGGGAGCTGCGGTTCTCGACGCGGTGGCCTTTGCCGTAGCGCAGCTGCGGACACAGCCCGCGAGCTACCGCCGCGCCATCCTGCTGCTCAGTGAAACCCTTGACCAGGGCAGCACCACCACGCTCACTGACGCTCTGCGCCTCATCAGCGACACCAACACCACCATGTATAGCTTCGCGTTTTCCAGCACGCGCTCGCAGGTCTCACACGAGGCGTCAAAGTTCAACCGGCCCGACGTGCCCGGCCCAGCACACGGGTGCTTCAGTCGCGACGGCGCCGACGCCGAGTACAAGGAACACTACAGCCGGCAGGTGCTCGACTGCATAAGCGATCTGGCCCCGCCGATCCGCCTGGCCACCATGGCCTTTCTTGCCGCGCGCAATGCTCTGCGCACTAATACGGCCGAATCCATCGCGCAGCTCACCGGAGGCGAGTTCGCCCACTTCCACGACGCTCGCGACCTCCAGCGCCGCCTCATCCCCGTCTCAAATGACGTGCCCAACTACTATGTCCTCAGCTTCCGCCCCACCGATACATCCCCCGGCCTCCACGCATTGCACGTCGAGCTGAAAGACCGTCCCCACTTGGAAGTAAGAGCAAGAAGCGAATACTGGATCGAAGATGATACCGCGCGTTAACGGCAGAAACGATACGCAAAACAGACTCCGGAAAAGTAGTTGTTTCGTAAGGGCACGGCTTTTAGCCGTGCCGTAAGTGATGCAGAACTGCTGCGGCTTTGGCCGCTGAGGTAATAATTTCTCTCCGATGGTTTTCAGCAGCCTCTTCAACCCACCAAACAAAAGCAGGCCGAAGCCCTCAAAGACCGGGTGCCCCATCCTAGGTCCATCCCTCAGTTCGAGGAGCTCGGGTGGGTCTAGCCAGTCCGCGCGAAGCGCGCGCAAATAGTCAGGGTAGAAGCGGTGGGCTTCAGCCCACCGAATAGACGGGTCGAAGGCCCTACCTTACTGCCGTAGGCCGGAGCGGAACCAAAAATGTGAAGCGCCTCCAGAACCTCAAACCTTCACCTTCTCCTCCGCATGCCGCCGAACCCACCAGCAAGGCTCATCTCCAGTCCACGGAAACAAGGCCCGAACACACTGCACCTGCCGGGAGCCGGTATAGTCGTACTCTTCCTTTCCATTCTTGAGCGGAACAGCTATAAACTGGTTCACCTTGACCGAATCGAACGCAGTCCCATGCGCAGCACGATAGTGATAAACAAGCCAGTCTCCGGCGTAAACGACAGCCAGAACCGCCACCATTACCACAACCGTCCGTTCCAGAAGCACGCGCAAGTCTTGTCAAGTCCCTTCGCCCGCAGAAATCCGGCAACACACTCAATCACAATAGCTTACGAAGCAGCACAGCACGCAGGGAATTATGGCTGAATTTGCTATAATGAGAAAGAAGAGGCATGGACTAGAATCCATGCCTCTTTTATTTTGGATGAGAACCCGCGGCCAGCTAACCCCCATAAATGCAATAACTTAAGGGAATTTGCCGCTACAATACTGCTAACTGGCTTGTTAATGAGGAACTTAGCCGAAAACAGGGGGTGGGTTCTCGGCCAAGGAGAAAGCAAATTTGGGGAACAAGAGTTAACTGACATCTCCTGTCACCAGATACCCGAATTGAAAAGAAGACTTCCCTTGGAAGTTTCCTAAGCCATGTATTTGTAGTAATTTAGCGAAAACAGGGGGAGGGGTTAACCGAGCAGCCGTTCCAGGCGATCCATATCGAAGCCGATCATAACTTCGTTATCGACGACAATCGTCGGCGTTGACTGGCTGTTCAGCTCCATAAGCTCCTGCAGGGCCTTGGGATCGGCGGTCACGTCCTTGTATTCAAAGGGGATCTCGCGTGAGTTGAAAAAATGTTTGGCAGCAAAGCAGGGAGGGCATCCCGGCTGGCTGTAGAGAATGACACGTTTCTGCGGCATATCTGATAGATGCAGCGCTTTATGTGCAGGCTTCAATGAATTGCGTGTGCCGGCAGCTTGACGGCAGCCTGCGCCAGCCGCATCGGGCTTGATTTCTGGTCGCCGGGAAATGTTTCGTCATCCTTGCCGGCAATGGCTGCGCGCATGAAGTCGATCCAGATGGGCAGCGCGGTCTTCGCGCCGGTTTCCTTATCGCCCAGCGACTCGCGGTTGTCGTACCCGACCCAGACGCCGCAGGTCGTCGAAGGCGAGAAGCCGATAAACCACGCGTCGGTAAAGTCGCTGGTCGTGCCCGTCTTGCCGCCGATGGGATGGTTCAGAACCGCCGCATCCTTGGCCGTTCCACTGCGTGTCACCTCACGCAGCAGGACCATCATGGTGCGGGCCGTCCTGGCGCTGGTGGCCTCCGTGACCTCTGGCGTGTCTTCCATCAGCGGAGCGCCATCCGCTGTCGTCACGCGACGGATAAGCCGCGACGCAATGCGGATGCCGTCATTGGGAAAGGCGGCATAGGCAGCCATCTGCTGCTCCAGCGTCACCTCGACCGAGCCGAGCGCGACCGGCAAATAGGCCGGGATGTTCGCCGTGATTCCGAACTGGTGCGCCACGTCGATGACCTTCTTCATGCCGACGCGCTCGGCCAGCCTGAGCGCCGGAATGTTGCGGGAATCGGCAAATGCCTTGAGCAGCGTGATGCTGCCCAGGTAGTTGCCCTCGTAATCATGTGGCGTATAGTTGCCGAACGAAACCGGGGTGTCCAGAATCTTCTCTTCGGGAGTCGCGCCGTCTTCAATCGCCGCCGTGTAGACGTAGGGTTTGAACGACGATCCAGTCTGCCGCTCGGCCTGCGTCGCACGGTTGAACTGCGACAGGTTGAAGTCACGTCCGCCGACCATAGCCAGCACGTCGCCGGTGACATTGTCCATCGCCATGAGCGATCCCTGAACGCCGGTGTCTTCTTCGAGCGTTCCGCGCAGGATGTTGCCGTCCTGCTCGCGCAGATGGACGTAAATGATATCGCCCGTCTTCAGGAAGCCGTCTGCCGTTTTGAAGCCGGTCCAGGCCCAGTCGTCCGGCGTCAGTACCAGTTGTTCATTGCCAATCCGCGCCGTCGCCTGGTACGGCAGCACACCGGTCACCAGCGCATGCACATACGCTCCCGGCTGCGGCGGAACGATCCAGTCCGGATGCTTGAACCCCTCCATGCCAATGCCACCGGCGATGACATTGAGCAGATGCCCCCGCCACCCATGCCGACGTTCGTAAGCGGTCAGCCCATCCAGCACGGCGCGGTTCGCGGCCTGCTGCAGATCGAGATCGAGCGTGGTGTAGACCTTCAGCCCAGCTTCGTGGACCTGATCGGGGCCGAGTTTCCGTTCAAGCTCGCGCCGCACCTCTTCGACGAACCACGGGGCTGCGCTGTTGGGAGGCGGTTGAATGTGCAGCCCTAGCGGGGCCGATCGCGCCCCGTTGGCCTGCGCTGCGGTGATCTTGCCGTCTTCAAGCATGGCGTTCACGACCATGTTGCGGCGACGAAATGCCTTGTCAGGGTTGACCACCGGGTCATATTCCGATGGCCCCTTAGGCAGCCCGGCCAGCAACGCTGCTTCAGGCAGTGTGAGGTCTTTGGCGTGCTTGCTGAAGTAATACTCCGATCCGGCCTCGAAGCCGTAGACGCCGTGTCCGAGGTAAATCTGGTTGGCGTAGAGCGTGAATATCTGCTGCTTGGTGAACGTGTGCTCGATCTGGATCGAGAGCAGCACTTCCTGCAGTTTGCGCCCGAACGTGCGCTCATTCGACAGGAAAAGATTGCGCGCCAGTTGCATGGTCAGCGTCGAAGCACCCTGCGCACGGCTCTTCGAGGTAAGGTCGTGATAGGCCGCTCCCAGTACGCGGAAGAAATTCACGCCCCAGTGGCTCTCGAAATTCTTGTCTTCTATCGAGATGACAGCCTGGCGGAGAAGCGGCGAGAGGTCGGTGTAATTAACCAGAACACGGCGCTGCAGGGCAAAAGAGCCGAAGATGCGACCGTGGATGTCATATAGCTCAGTTGTCGTGTCGGGGCGATAGCGCGTCAGGTCGTCAATCTGTGGAAGATTGACTGAGTAGACGAGCATCAATCCGGTGAGTGAGCCAACTGCAACGGCCAGCAGCAACAGCACTGCCAGCGCGACGCCGCCAGCCACTTTGCGCCGTCCCGCGCCCGGGCGAAAGCCTCCGTTGGTGATTGGAGCGCGCTGGTTCAACCTTGTGTCCGTTGCTCGGAACTGTCAGGCAAGAATTGGCTTCAAGCCGCTTTTTGTTTCAGCAGGTCGAGCGCTTTGTTCAATTGGTCGTCCGTATGTGTTTCCGGCTTCTGCGCGGTCGGTCCTTCCGGCCCCTGCTCGGCTGCCAGATACTGGTCGAGGTTGGGAGCGACAAGCACATTCGGTGTTACCGCTTCGTCCTGAATCTTTTTGCCGGAAGGCGATTCGTATTTTGCGACGGAGAGAATCAAGGCAGAGCCGTCGGGCATCTCAATCGTCTTCTGCACCGTGCCTTCGCCGAAAGTGCGGTCGCCAACTACGTCGCCACGCTTGTTGTCGAGGATGGCAGCGGCGACCAGCTCGCCGGGGCCGGAGGTTCCGTGATTTACAAGAACAGCAAGCGGCGCTGAAGTGATGAACTTGCTCGGATCGGCGGTGAACGTCTGCCTGGGCACTTTCTGTCCTTCCAGCGAAGCAATGGTGCCGCCCTGCAGGAAGGCATTGGCTAGCCGCACTGCCTGGGCCTCATCCCCCCGGGTCACGTCGCGCAGATCGAGCAGTACCTTCTTGTTGCCGTCTTTCGTCATGGCTTTTAGGCGGCTCTCGATGTCGTCGACACGTTCTTTGGTGAGAACAATCGGCTTGAGATACAGGATGCTCGAGTTTTCGTACTCCTGCTCGCCCATGGATGGGGCAACGATGTTGGTGCGCGTCAGCGTGATCTTGTCCGGCTCAGACTTGCCGCGGTTGGGGCGGACGAGAGCGAAGGTCACATCGGTCCCCGGCTTGCCCTCAAGCAGGAACCGGATCATAGCCAGAGACATTTCGCGGGTCGTCTGTCCGCCGATGGCTTCGATGATGTCGCCATCCTGGATCTGTTCGCGCTCCGCGGGGCTGCCCGGCATGACGGAGACGACAGTCGCGTATCCAAAGCGCTTGGAGACGTTCAGGCCGACCTGGGCAGTGCCTTCACTGGCATGGGCTTTGTAGGCTGTATATTCTGCCGGGGTCAGATAGCTGGAGTCGGAATCAAGCGATTCCAGCAGGCCGTGCAGCGCGCCATTTGTCACCTTCGGGATGCTGGGTTCGACGACATAGTCGCTCTGGATCTTGTGCAGGACTTCTTCATATACGCCCATCTGCCGATAGGCGCCGTCATCCTGTGTACCGGCGCGCACGCCATTCAGGCCGAATCCCCCAAGGAAGACAACAATAACCAAAAGGATGGAAATACCGAGGATTGCGCGCTTAAAACCTTTGGACATACACCTACTCATGCAGCCGGGAGCTGTTAGAAAAATGATACTCCAGCAAGGAGGGTTTTGCCGGGAAGTCTTACATGGTGGCGGCGGGTAGGATCGAACTACCGACCTTGGGGTTATGAATCCCACGCTCTAACCATCTGAGCTACGCCGCCAATTTCAGGTGGGAAAATGTTGAATTACTGCAGCTTCCATCATACGAATACGGAACGAGGCGGTCAAACAAAACCATTCATTACGGCTCGTGTCAGCGGCGCTATTTGAATGATTGAATCAATAACAGTATCCCGATGATTGCCAGTCCGGCGTACACATATTTCAGGAATGCTTCGCCTTCCAGCCTGTGATTTATAACCCTTCCCAGCCATATTGCCGGGAGCGCGGCCGGCAAAGAGGCCAGGTAATAATGAGTGACAGCCGGAACCCACAAGCCCGTTGCCCAGTATCCGCACATGCCGATAATGCTTGCGGGCAGAAAATAGCCTTGCAAAGTTGCGCGAAAGTGCTGTGCCGACCAGCGGCGCATCGATCCGTAAATCGCAAGGGGTGGACCATTCATTCCATAAGCGCCGCCCAGCACTCCTGCGCAGAATCCGCAGCTCAGCAGCCATATTCTCCTGTCGCTGCGCAGTTCCGGAGGATCTTTGACCAGTAACGAATAGGCAGAGAACGCAATGATGACGGCTGCCAGCGCCAATTTAACAATGCTCGGACGAACAGCGGTAAGCAGCAATACGCCCAGCGGAATGCCGAAGAGCGTGGAGAGCACAAGCCATCCAGTGCTGTACAGATGAAACTTCCGCCAGTCCTGAATGACCACGATTCCGGCGATAGTGATGGAGATGAGGACGGCAAGCGGCGCGGCAATTTCGATTGGGATAAAGAATGCGAACAGCGGAACGGCGACCAGCGCCTCGCCAAATCCAAAAGCCGACCGCAGGAGCGTGGCGACAAACACGACAAACATCACATGCAGAGTGGCCGCGCTTATCACCCGGTCCGGAGACCCGTAGAAACGTATTTCGTGTCCTGCATTTGATCATCTTACGCGATTATCTAAGACGCTAGTGGATGGATACCAGGACATTGCTATACACCGTATAGCAGAATGATATACAGTGTATAGACATGAAGACGGAAACGACCTCGGAACGCATTGCGGTAGAGGCGCTCAAAATTCTGGAACGCGAGGGCGCGGACGCCGTGAGCATGCGGCGCGTTGCTCAGGCAGTCGGCATTACGCCGATGGCCATCTATCACCACTTTCCGAACCGCGAAGCCCTGCTCAATTTCATCGTTGATCGTGAATTCGAAAAATTCCTGGAACACATGCTGGCGCGGCCACAGCGCGGGTCTGTTGAATCGCGGCTGCTGGGCAGCATGGACTCTTATATCAGTTACGCCTTTGATCGGCCTCGCATCTTTGACTATGTATTTTCCCAGCCGCGTCCAAATGCCCGCCGCTATCCAGATGATTTTCGCGCCCGCCGCTCTCCTACGCTCAACCCCATTGCCGATCTGGTGGCGCAGGCGATGGAGTCGGGATACTTGAAACGCGATGACATCTGGGAGATTGCGCTGGAGTTGTGGGCGCACGCTCACGGATACGTCATGCTTTACCGCGGAGGCCGCTTCCACCTTTCAGAAACGCAGTTCCGAGCGCTTGTGCGCCGCTCATTCAGGAGATTGATTCATGGCCTCAAAGCTTAGCAGTTCCGCCGTCGTCGCTTTTTGTCTCGCGTTGTCCGCCGCGCTGTTTTTCCTGGGGACCGGACTTGCACCTGTGTGGATACTCACCTGGCTGGCTGCCATGCCTGTGCTCTATGTTTCGTCGCGCGTGTCCGCAGCGGAAGCATTTTTCATTGCTGCCGCCGCCTATGCATTGGGCGGACTGAACGAATGGAGTTACACACGCACAGTGCTGCCAACATGGCTCGTGGCGTTTATCCTTCTTAGTACCGCATGTGTCTTCGGTATTGCGGTTCTGCTTTTCCGCAGCCGCGTTCTTCGAGGAAAGCTGTGGCAGGCCGCACTCATTGCTCCAGCATTCTGGGTAGCAGCCGAATATATTGTTGCGATTGTTTCCGTTCATGGGACTTTCGGCAATATCAGTTATTCGCAAATGAATTTTCTGCCTATTGTGCAGATTGCCTCGGTCACTGGCATCTGGGGCATCAGCTTTTGCCTCTTTCTCTTTGCCGCTACGGTTGCCGCAGTCTGTAGCAGCGGTCCTGGTTCAGCCAAAGTTCCGTTGTCGATTGCTGTCGCTATTGTTCTTGTGTGCGTCTTCGGGTTCGGGATCTGGCGTCTTGCTGCAACCCCTAAAGACTCGCCAAAAGTGAAGGTGGCTCTCATTGCTTCGGATGAAGCGGAGAATGTTCATGCCGATACGCCCGCACAGGCCCAGGCAGTTTTTCAGAGATACGCGGAACAGATGAAGTTTTTAGTCGAGCAGGGTGTTCAGGTCTTTGTTCTGCCCGAACACAGCGGGCCTGTAACCGACCTTTCACAGCCGCAGTTCGACGCGTTTCTGGGACAGATGGCAAAACAGGCTGGCGCTTATGTTGCTGTTGGAATTGATCGAAGCACCACGAATGCTACCTGGAACCAGGAGCGCCTTTATTCGTCGAACGGATCGTTCGTTGCTTCTTACAACAAGCATCACCTGCTACCCCATCTTGAGAATGAAACTCCCGGCACAGAGCGAACGGTCATAGCAGAGCCTTCCGGTAAATGGGGTATGGAAATTTGCAAAGACATGGATTTCCCGCGCCTGAGCCGGCAATATTCTCAGGATGGTATCGGGCTGCTGTTGGTGCCCGCCTGGGATTTCGTGCAGGACGGCTGGCTGCATGGACGGATGGCCGTCCTGCGTGGCGTCGAAAGCGGATTCAGCATTGCGCGTTCGGCCAAGCTGGGCATATTGACGGTTACTGATGATCGCGGCCGTGTGCTTGCGGAACGCGATACCCTCAATGCTCCATTTGCAACCGTGGTGGCTACAGTTCCAGTCCGTCACGATGCGACTATCTACTCACGCTTCGGCAACTGGTTTGCATGGCTCGATCTCGCGCTGCTGATTGTGTTGCTGGGCTTGCCTTTTATCTCGCGCGATTGATTAGACTGGATGCATCAGGAGCATCCATTGCACATATTGGGCGTCATTCCTGCGCGGCTCGCATCGACCCGTTTGCCGCGCAAAGTTCTTCGTGAGATTGCCGGCGAGCCTATGCTGGCCTGGGTGTATCGCGCGGCTCGCGCTTGCGCGCGACTAGACCAGGTGCTGATCGCCACCGACGCGGAAGAGGTAATGGGTTTTGCTCGCTCACGAAGCTTCCCGGCTGTCTTTACGGCGGCTGATTGCGCCAGCGGATCCGACCGCGTCTACGCGGTCGCGCAATCCATCGAGGCGGATGTTTACGTCAACATTCAGGGCGATGAGCCGCTGCTTCGACCGGAGCATCTCGACGCGCTGCTTGAGCCGATGAAGCGTCCTGAAGTCGAAGTGGCCACCATCTCGACTCCATGCGTTCCAGAACTGGTCAACAATCCGAACGCGGTAAAGGTGGTGACTGCTGCAAACGGGCGGGCGTTGTACTTCTCTCGCTCGACGATTCCGTTCGATCGCGACGAGGCGGGTAATGTCCAGTATCAAAAACATCTAGGCGTTTACGCGTATCGCAAGTCGGCGCTTGACCGGTTCCCCAACCTTCCTTCGCGCAAATTGGAAGCAGTTGAGCGGCTGGAGCAGTTGCGCTTTCTCGAAAATGGTATCGACATCTATGTGACCTCTACTCCCTTCGACAGCATTGGCGTAGATACGGAAGAGGACCTCCGGGCGGTAGAACAAATTCTGAAAAATCAGCAGGATAAATAACCGCAAAAATAGCTGAATCCTTCCTTGTCGTCTTGAATAATATTCGTTGCAACGAATAATATGGTCGTTGCAACAGGTATTGGAAGAAAAGGGAGGCCGTCATGGCAAATCTTCTGGTCATCGAATCGAGCCCGCGTTCTGCATCCGTCTCGGGCTCAGTAGCAAAGGAATATGTAACCGAGTGGCAGCGCAAACATCCCACGGGCAAGGTGGTCCGCAGAAATGTCGCTACGAGTCCGGCTCCGTTTGTCACCGAGCAGTGGATCGCCGCAGCCTACACACCCGTAGAAAACCGCACTAAGGAACAAAAGCAGATTCTGGCTGTATCTGAGACGCTGATCGATGAGTTAGAGGCAGCCGACGCGGTAGTGCTCGCTGTGCCGATGCACAACTTCGGTGTTTCCGCGCAGCTCAAGGCGTGGATTGATCAAGTCGTCCGCGTAGGACGCACCTTCAGCTACACAGCACAGGGGCCGCAGGGGCTTTTGGACGAGAACAAGAAGGTAGTTGTGATTGTAGCGCGGGGCGGCGCCTACAGCGGTGAATCGCCGTATGCGTTTCTCGACCAGCAGGAGCCATATCTTCGCACAGTACTTGGCTTCATCGGCTTGAAGAACGTGCAGTTTGTTTACGCAGAGAATCAGGCGCGGGGAACGGAAGCTGCCGAGCAGGGAATCAAAGCTGGAATTAGTGCCGCGCTGGCGCTTGCCTGAGATTGACGCTTTAGCTTCTTGAGCTGGGGAACTGAACCTCCCCGGTTTTTTATTTTGTCTGCGGCCCGCGACAAACGACCCCATCCTTCATGACGAAGTCGACTTTCTCCATCAGCGAAATCTGATCAAGCGGGTTGCCGGGTACGGCTACAAATGTCCAGCCAGTTTACCCGGCTCGATGGCGCCCACTTCGTCATCCATGTGCATAAGATTTGCCGCCTGCAGGGTTGCGCTTTGAATGGCCATGGCAGGCGACATACCGTCACGCGTCAGCGACGAAAATTCTTTTGCCGGATCGGTTGTCCAGCGAAGGCTCCGGCGTCGACGCTCGCGCGCTCCCACCCTTTCTCATAAGGTGTAGCACTCAAATTATGGTTATTCGTGAAATATTTCCTATTGCGACACGGTGAAGTCTTCTTCCAGTGGCGTGTTCTCAGAGGAGTCGCCAACATAAACTTTGAACTGTCCCGGATCGACGCGCCAGTCGTTGGCCTTCACATCCCAGTAAGCAAGCGCCCGGCGGTCCAGCGTGAGCGATACGTGCTTTTTCTCGCCCGGCTCTAATCGGACTTTATCGAAACCCTTCAGCTCTTTTACCGGCCGCTTGATCTTTGCCGACGGATCGCCGACGTAGAGCTGGGCAACGTCGGCCCCCGCGCGCTGGCCGGTATTGGTTACGTCGAAGGACACAGTGATATTGCCATCGCTGGTTGCCGCCTTCGGTGAGACTTCAAGATTGCTGAACGAGAACGTGGTGTAGGACAGGCCGAATCCGAAGGGGAAGAGCGGCTGTTTGTTCATGCTGGTGTAGTAGCGATAGCCGACAAAGACGCCTTCCCGGTATTTGACATGCGGCGTTTGGCCTGCCGGTGTGGGTGGAGCGTAGTAGTTGTCGTGCGTCGGATTGTCCTCCCATGCGCGCTCGAAGCTGGCCGGGAGATGGCCTTCCGGCGAGCGCGTGCCGAAGATGACTTCTGCCAGGGCCTGTCCACCTTCCTGTCCCGGATACCAGTTGTGCAGCAGTGCTGGAACCTTATCGATCCACGCGCGCATGTCAACGCCGCCTCCGCCGGTGATGGCGACGATGGTGTTCTTGTTGGCCGCGCTGATGGTCTTGATCAGCTGGTCCTGCCCCCAGGGCAGCCCAAATGTGCGGTCCATGCCTTCGCTTTCAGTGGTCTGGTCGAAACCAACGGAGATAAGCGCCACGTCGGCCATGGAGGCAATCTTCTTTGCATCAGCTGGTACAAGGTCATCTACAGAATGAATGCCGAGGCCTGCGCGTATCTGGCTGCCTTCCGGAACATAATCGAATTGAATCTTGACTACTTTGCCTGCAGTCAATGGTAGTTTGGCCGACTGCGGCGCTTGGCCTTCGTGGCGCGTTTGTTCGATAACCTGCTTGCCGTCGACTAAAAGCTTGTAGGTGTCGCCGCCATCGGCTACGGTCACGAAGATATACTGGCCGGTTGTCTGCGGCAGGTAGTCAGCGGTATAGCGGATACTGCGCTTCGCTTTGCTTGGAGGGGTAAACCCTCCGGAGCCCCAGAAGGCAATGTGGTTGGCCTGCGAGACAGTGGGAGTACCGGTAAAGTTGGGATTGTCAAAGGTTTCAACCTTGATGCTGGGTTTGCCGAACCAGTCTTCCCAGAAGGGGTCGGCGCCTGCGGACATAGACGCAGTGGTGCCGAAGTGCGTGCGTTCAAAGAGATCTTTGGTAGTAGGGAGGCCACGCGCATATAGTACCTTGACCATAGAGCCGGGGAAATTGGCCAGCCCAGCCATGATGCTGATCGACGCATACGGCTCGACTGTTGAACTGCCTCCGGCGCCGACAACAGCGGGCCACGCGTCAGGACCGAGCACAGCAATGGTCTTTACCTCGCTTCTGTTGAGCGGCAACAGATTGCCTTCGTTCTTCAGCAGCGTAATGCTCTCGCGCGCCTCATCGAGCGCTACAGCGCAGCCATTCTGGTTATAGAAGGGAATGCTCAGATCGGTTGGATCGCGGTCGAGGAAACCGAAGCGAATTGCAGTGCGGAATATGCGGCGAACTTTGTCGTCAATGGTGGCTTCGGAAACTTTACCGGCTTTGATAGCCGGCAAAAGGTTCTTCGGGTTCATGAATGCGCCGGAGGGCATCTCCAGGTCAAGTCCGCAGTTAGCCGCGCCGACACCGTCATATGTTGCCACCCAGTCCGACATGAGAATGCCATTAAAGGCCCAGTCTTTTTTCAGGATGTCGTTATTGAGGTGACAATCCTGAGTGGCGTGTATGCCATCGAGCAGGTTGTAGGAGTTCATCACGGCACCGACATGGGCGACTTTGACTGCGTCTTCAAAAGCAGGCAGGTAGATTTCTCTCAGCGTGCGCTCGTCCACGTCAGAGCTGACATTGTGGCGGTCGTACTCCTGATTGTTCGCAGCGAAGTGCTTGACCGTAGCGATAACGCCCTGGCTCTGCACGCCTTCGATGTAGGGCACAGCGATGTGTCCGGAGAGAAACGGGTCTTCACCGAAATACTCAAAATTGCGTCCGCCCATCGGCGCGCGATAGATGTTCACGCCCGGGCCAAGCAAAAAATGAACTCCACGCGCCCGTGCATCCTGACCGATGGCGACACCCATACGCTGCGCGAGTTCTGGATCCCATGTCGCGGCGAGACCAATACCTGCCGCGTAGGCTGTATCCGGGCCCCAGGTGCGAACGCCGTATGGGCCGTCTGACATCTTCAGGCGTGGAAAGCCGGCTGCGTCCTCAGAACGAATGAACATACCGTCAACCCCGCCGATGAGTTCCAGTTTCTGCTCGAGGGTGAGCTTCTTCAGCATCGAATCGACGCGCTGCTCGATGGCCGGGTTGTCAGGAGCAGGTGCCTGCGCCTGCGATGAGATAGTCGTGAGTGTCAGGCCGGGAACGAGAAAAAGCGCTAAAACAATCAATTTACCGCGCAACGGAGTGCCTCCAGGAAAAGTGGAAGACAAGGCTAACAAAGCGATATCAGTTTTGGAAAGTTACAAGACAGTTCTATCCCTCTATTTTCCTTCAAGCACAGCCACGCCATATTTCGGAAGATCAACCGAAGTATGTGACGTGTTGTCGAACAGATCATTCATTGCGCGGGGCAATTCCACGTGCGCTTCCGTGGTGTTGTGATTGATGAGAATGAGCACCGACTTGCCTGCTCCAGTGCGCTCACAGACTTCCACGCCTTCTGGCGTGTTGGGAAGAATAGGTTGCACGCCGCTCTGCTGTAGCAGCGAAGCCGTGAGCTTTGCCAAGAGATCGTCATCGAGCCATGCGCCAACATAGGTGATGCTGCCTTGGCCAACTTTGCGGGTAATCACGGCGGGCTGATTGTCGAGCCATCCGTTGCTTGCACCGTAACGCAGAAGCACCTGCGTGTCCGGCGACTTCGTGCTCAGTTGCTCCGCCCAGAGCGATGCTGTGCCCGAGCCGAGATCACCGCTCACCGGAACCTTGTCATTGAGCGCATAAAATTGCTCAACACGGCCTCCCAGCGCATCGGCAAGCGGTCCAGGCTGGCGCTCCACATTCAGCGCGTTGTACTCATCTTTCATGCCTGAGCGCGGCCCGAGAACGAGATTGCCGCCTTGTTTGACATAGGCGAGAAGATGATCTGCCGTTTCCTTCGGCAGCACATTCAGACCAGGCGCGACGACCAGCTTGTACTTATCAAGAGGGGCATGTACCGAGATGACATCGACGGCCTGCGCCTGATTGCGCAATGGTTTGTAAAAGGCAACCATCTCCGCAACCGGATCGAAGTTGCGGTTGTGACGTTGAAAATTGATGGCCCAGCGGCTGTCATAGTCGTTGATGAGGGCGACGGAAGATTGCGGCGTTGTGCCCGCGAGCGCATGGCCTGCCTTCTCAAACTCATCGCCGACCTGTTTTATTTCGTCATAAACAGGAACGGGTGTGCCGTCTGCGCCGACGAGCGTGCCGTGATACTGCTCTTGTCCGTTTAGGGCGCTGCGCCATTGCCAGTACTCAATAGCGTCGGCTCCGTGGCCAATAGCCTGCCACGCCATGTCGCGCACTTGTCCGCGGCCAACGGCTGCATTCACGCGCTGCCAGTTCACGAAAGCCGGCTGCGTCTCCATGACCCAGAAATTTTTGTTCTTGAACCCGCGCGTGAGATCGTGGCGCGCGCCATTATCAATGTAGTCATAATTGCCGCCTACATAATCGTCCCATGCAGCGATGTCCAGATTGGAATGGACGATGTACTCATCGAAGCCGTCAAACCATCCCATCGTATTGGTAGTGATGAACTGCAGCTTGTCGGCATGAGGGCGGATGGCATCGATCTGGTTCTGCGAGTAGCTTTTCCATGTGTCGCTGACGAAGTGCTTCCAGTCGAGCAGGAGCCCTGGGTTTTCATCGTCCTGGCGGACTGGAATCTCATCGAAGTTGTCGTAGGTCTGGCTCCAGTACGCGGTTGTCCAGCGGTTATTCAGATTAGCGATGGTTCCGTACTTGGCTTTGAGCCATGCGTGGAATTGCGCCTTCGCCTCCAGATCGAAGGACGGGTCGGCATATTCATTGTCCAACTGCCAACCCACCACATTGGGATTATGACCATAGCGCTCGGCCATTTTTTCGGCGATCTCATGCGCGAATCGGCGATAGCGTGTGCTGGCAAAGGAGAACTGCTGACGGTTGCCATGCTCATCGCGCACACCTTTCTCATCTACACGCAGCGTGTCTGGATATTTGGCGGTCAGCCACGCTGGCGGTGCGGCAGTGGGTGTCCCAAGCACAACGCAAATATGATGCTTTGCCGCCATTGCAATGGTGCGGTCGAGCCATGCGAAATCGTAGTGGCCTTCCGACGGCTCCATGGCGCTCCATGCAAATTCGCCTACGCGCACGAGGTTGATGCGGGCCGCCTCCATGAGTGACAAGTCAGCGTCCCAGCGCGATTCCGGCCATTGTTCTGGATACCATGCGGCGCCGAGCAGCACCGGAGGCTTGTCCCTATATTGCGTGGCTTGCGTGAAAGCTGAATGTAGGGGAGAGAATGTAAGCAAGGCAGAAAGCGTCGTCATAGCCAGGAATTTGGCCGTTTTAAAATGCTTCATGTAACCGGCTACCTCTAGGAACTCAACCCATCCTCGCGCAGAGAGCAGCGGGTCTCAACGAATCAAAATGTCCGCAGCAGGATAATTGATCCCTTCAATCTTTGTATGTATCTGGGGAAGTGATGGCGTCTGCGTCAGCACTTCAATCGCGCCATTTTGCAGCAGCGCCGTGTCCTCCACTTTTGCTCCACGAATGCTCGGGTTCCACGCCAGAGCCTCAGTTTCGGACAAGGTTTGCAAACCCGTGGGCGTTGCGACCCACTCTCGTTCCAGATAACCTGCCGGGCCGCCCTGATGGTGCAACTCCTCTTCACTCGGGAAGCCTGCTTCGCGATAAGCGCGCGCGGCGACTGAAAAAAGCTCGGCAGAAGTTACGCCTTGACGGCTGGCATGGAGCAGCTTTGCATTGATTTCAGCACAGGCGGCAAATCCATCCGCGAGCTTTTGAGGCGGTGGCCCGAAATGCACGAAGCGAGTGATGGAAACCGCCAGTCCCCACTTGCGCGCGCAGAGATTGAGCATTCCATAGCGTTCCAGCACCGCGCCACGCGAGACCGCATGTTTGTATTTGTAGATGCGGTCATCGGCCGCCATGAGAAGCACCGTTGGCAGTAGGCCTTCCGCAAGAAGCCGGTGCGCCACTGCGGCGGACATCTGGTCTTCGGTAAGACCCGGCTCAATTTCCAGGAGCGTTGTTGCTGTCGCGTCAGCCGTATGTTCCGCCAGCCAGCGGAAGCGCGTTACTTCCGCCGGAGTCAGCGGAGCGCGCAGCGGGGCAAGATCAACAGGAGAAAAACCGGCCCGAGGGCGGTCTGCGCCAATCGCTCCGGTGCCTACCAGTCGGTGTACCTCCGCTAATGGATCCTGGTGCCAGGGCGTGATAATTGGCTCACAGCCAAGATGAAGGAATTCTTCATCCGCCAGACGTGGAGCCTCATTGTTCGAGGTCAGGTAGTATTTGCGGCCATTCCGCATCAGCAGCAGGGAAGTGACGGCTGTTTCAAGCGGAATGGCAACGCGCGCCTCAACCTGACCGCCGGTGATCCATGCAATATTTTCATTGCGTTGCACCAATATTGCGGACAACTGCGAAGACTCAAGAAGATCGGTCAACCGCGACCATTTTTCATCCAATTCAGCAGCTCTAAGCTGCGGATTGTTGATGGAATGAAGCAAAGCAATACTGTGGATTGGAGAGCATATCTGTTGTGAGGAGACGTTCATGGTTCTCCTTGATTCAATAAATCGATTTTCTTCAATCGCACTTGTAAATGTACATTGCACAGGCCAGACAGTGCAAAATGCGCCCACAGTTTCAAAGACATTGATGCCTGAGACAAGAACAGCCGCCAATTCAGGCGGCTGTTCTGCTTAGAGCCTCTGTCTATTTACTGCTGCGGAGGAAGGGTGAGGGAATTCGACAGCTTGAAGCTGATTACTGTTTCCGGCGCAAAAGTAATTTCGCGATTGTTGCCGGTCAAAGCTGCGCCCGCGGTCCCCGCGCCAGCTCCAGCAAGAGCGCCGATGGCAGCACCTTTACCACCGCCTGCCAGCCCGCCAATCAATGCTCCGGCTCCGGCGCCGCCACCGATAAAGCCTGCGGTGCGTTTTCCTTTACCTGTCGATTGCTGGCTATAAACATTGGTGCTGATGGGATAGCTGGCGCCGTGGACTGTGATGGATTGAAGGGTAATACCGAGGCTAGCCGCACCCTTAAACTTGCCTGCAGACTTGGCATCAGTGACAGTGCCGCTCACAGGAGACCCAGCCGGGATTGCTCGCACTCCATCGATAGTGACTGAATTCGCCAGTGTTCCGGTGAATCCTTGCCCGGCAGCGCTGCTCTTTGAACTTAGGCCGCTTCCAAGGGTCACGGACAATGTCGTTCCCGCGGGAACAACAATGGGAGGTGGCGGCGGTGGCGGAGCAGGCGCGGGAGCTGGAGCAGGTGCGCTGGCGGGTGCTTCTGCTGGTGAGCCTTGCGCAGCGCTTGGCGCCGCCGCAGAGGACGGCTCGCTAGAGGCAGGTTGCGATGCGGCGGGTTCGCTGGCTGGAGCTGCAGGCTGCGAAGCTGCCTGCTGTTGGTCCGAAGATTTCTTGCATCCTGTGAAAAGCAATCCTACCGACAGCAATGTGGTCACCAGGAAGAGTTTTTGACGACTCATAATTGGCTACCTTTCGTCTGCTAGAGTGTGGAACGAACGCTTTGCCACGAAGCTTATCACTGTTCGGGTATATATGCACACAGATTGAAGCTGGGTCTCGACGGGCTGTACGCAAGCAATTGTATTTTTTAGTGTTTCCCCCCGAGCTATCCTGGAATGTCCTCATCTTGCAAGAATGAAGCATGGTGGACATGCTAGGAAATCGAACCTACAAATCGATGTTCAGCAGGTTTTTAAGAAAATTGGTGAGATTTTAAGGATTCTCACAATGGATCGGTATACTTCTGGCAATAACGCGAATCTCGGCCACGGCTCCCCTAGTTTTTCTTCCTCCACGCACATAGACATCGCGGATTGCTTCTCTTTCGTTTACAGGTCTCAAGAATCGCGCTCGCTCCATATCAAATGGCATCGAGGCCCAGACTCAGCGACCGATCTGTAGCAACCAGCTGGTTCCAGTCGCGCTCCAGCTGATGTAACTCGTCGAAGAACGTTTCATCCGTCTGGAAGTCTGAGTGATCCAGCTGCTTCAGATCGCGCGCGATATCGGCAATTTCATCCTGCTCTGAAGCTGCATGGCTTCGGTCCTGAATGTAAATATGAAGTCCGATGCGTATCTCTTCGATTTCGCGCAATGCGCGGTCCCGGTCAATAGGTGGATGATACAGTGCAATCAGCAGCAGGAGAATCAATGTGTGCCGCCCTTCTAATGTCATGGGATGCCGAGGAGAAACCTCCAGTCGTCGCGGGAGATCATGTCATTTATTGCCATGACGTCAGGTGGGTGAAAGCCTACTTACCTCCTTCACCTGCGGCGGTGAAAGGAACACAGCCGAGGAACGTTGGACAGACTTACCCGTAAACTCACGGAGGCATTTTTCAGGCCGCGCCACCGTGCTCAGTAGGACAAAAGATCCTTACTCGGCGCATACATATTGGCACAGACGCAATGGAGAAAAAGCCTCAATACCTCTTCGTGCCAAGTCCATGGACGGGTTAATTTGAAATCTATGGAACCTGATCAACAGAAGCTGGAACCACTCGGCGAGATTATTGATCAACGGGAACTGGCGAAAACTTGGTCAGTTTGGAAAACGACGAAGCGACCACTCTTACTCGGCACATGCTTGATGAAAGTAGATTTAGATGGTGGACGCGGAAGGAATCGAACCTTCAACCTGTCGATTAAGAGTCGAATGCTCTGCCAGTTGAGCTACGCGTCCATGTGCATAGGAGGAAAAACCATTGCAGGGACTAAGTGATAGGAAGCGCTATATGAACGAGCGCTCTTTTAAAAATATAGCACAGAATCACTGCCGAACTCCCAGGGCGAACTGGCTATCAGTGCCTTAGAAGGAGAAGGACAGGCCCCCTTGTACGCTGCGTTCAGCCTGGGCAAAGTAGAGTGTGCTGCCGTCCTGTGTAAGGAAAGGTCGATAACCCTGAGCTAGCAGATTACGCACGTCGATGAGTGCTTCTACCCGGTAGGGCAACATTCGGCAGCGAATCGGCTGGCGGAGATAAAAACTAAGGTACGGGTCAGGCAGGTCGTCGTTGAAGGGATCTACCGCGGTGACAGTGTCCGTTGGCTGCCAACGATAGGATGCACGCCACTGCGTACCTGCTTGCTTCAGCTTGCCACTCATGCTTGCCGAAAACATTCCGGCACGGCGCGGATGAAGGTTGTTGATAGCTTCTTCGAGCATTACTTTGCCCGGCAGAGGACCCATAGTCAGCGTATCTCCGGTTGCATACGCAAGGCTGAACCACGTATCGTCATTGATTCTGTCGCGCATTTCGGCCAGCACGCCATTACTGGAGAAATTCTTTCCGGCTACCTTTAGCAAATCAGTATTCGGGTCGTAGAGGAGGTTGCCGCTATTCCAGTCCGCAAGCGATAAAGTGCCTCCACCACTGATAACAGGATTGTCAATACGGTCTTGATAGACAGTCATCCGCCAGCTTAGATTACCTTCGTGCCGCGCATAAGAAACTTCCTGGTGCAATCCCTGTTCCAGCAGGAGCCTGTTGTCTCTTTCTGTTAGGGCGGGAGCAAGGGTGCTGGCGCGGTCGATCTCGGTGGCATGTTGGGCACTGGGAGAGGTGGCAACGTGGTACTCAACTGCATTGTCGCCTGTGTGGACGCTCACTCCAGCAAAGGGATGATTGGCGAACTGAGTTTCGCCAAGATGGATCGCTTCAACTTCGTTGCCGACCTCGGCAATGATGCCGTTCATTAGGTCCATCGTTTCAGATGAGCGAAGAACAACGGCCTGTAGTCCTTGACCGTCGTACCCGCCTTGAATGTCGGGCCGGTCTTCAAAGGCCGCCACCGTACGCATGGTGCGTCCGGGGGCCAGCTGTTTCGCATAGCCGACAACAGTGTTGAGTGAAGCGCTCTCCGCCTGGCCTAGATCTGCACGAAGAATCAGTTGCTGATCGTCGCCATTTGAGCGCTCCATTTCGAAATCATGATGCAGCCCGCCGTCGCCGAACTCATTGGCACCGCCGCGAATAGTAACGCGGGCCTTGAGCGCCGGTGCAGTCCCGTCACCATCGGATACGACCACAAGCGGGCCGTCTTCCAGCATCCGCAGCAGTGGGCGATTGGCCGAGAGGCGTAGTGTCCAGGTCCAGTCATCCTGCGGCTCATCAACCTGTCGGGGCTTGGCAGGGAGCCAGCGAAAAGCCTCGTAAAGGGTATTCAGCGTGAGATTAACGACCAGTTTTGAATCGGCAAGGACGCGAAGATTCTCCCTCAGCGTGGGCAGAAAGAATGAACCTGATGCCTTGAGATTGTAGCTTCCGGGAGGAACATTTTTCAGAGAGTAACGGCCGTGATCGTCAGTGAAGGCGGAAGAAATGACAGCGAGATTTGGTCCGAGCAACTCGACCAGAGCGCCGACCTGTGGAGCGCCCTTGACGTCGCGCACCACACCCGAGATGCCTGAGGGGCCTTCCGCGTAGGCGGACAAGGCAAGCACGGTCACCAAAAGCGCAACCGCTGGGCCAATCTTGATTCGCAGATTGGGAAGTGTCATCCTCACCGATTTCGTTCGTCACCAGAATCGGTCGACAATCTTCAGGCGTTCCTTGCTACCCCTGGAAAACGTCAAGCGACCCTAAAAATACTCCTGGCCGTTTGCCCCAAAATCATTGTTCTTCAGGACCGGCAGCTCTTATTGACTGCTCAGTCCACTTGCTGCTTGCTATTCAACCGTAAAAGGCGCAGATTGCGCGATTTGCTGGTTGGAAACACTGTCGTTGACCTTGATTGTGATCCGGTATTTGCCGGGCTGAAGGTTTGCGAGGGGGACGCTGCGCTCCAGCGTGACCTGGTCGGAACTCGCGGCCAACTTCTTTGAGTCTTCCTGCAGATCCAGAACAGCCTTGTTTGAGTCCACATCGACAATCTGATATTGGATCGTCGCGGAGTTCTGTTTGCTCTTCTCGTCAATTCCGAGGTTGTACACCTGCATCCAGAAATTCAACTTTTCCGACCGCTGGAACGATGCCGGAATTGTAGGATTCGCAGTGACGGCTGGCAAGAGTTTTGTGTTGCCAATGACAAAATTTCCCGCGCCAATTTCTTTCGACGGCACCAGTTCCATGCGATTTGCCAGAATCAACGATGAAGCCGACAGCTTGTCGTCGTCATACCTGGGGACATTGATGGCCTGTGCCCAAACGCCAAGATGATCAGGATTGTTTACGTCCTTGATGCCAATATCGAGGCGATAACGGCCCGGACGCAGCGGAAGCGACTTCCAGTACAGGCGCTTGTTGTCCAGCGTTTTTGTGAGCAGTTCTGCCGGAACCTCGACTTCAACCGTGTCTTCAAAGCTCTGCACAATTTTGCCGGTGATGGTGGAGACGCGCCCGATAATGTGGACCTCGCCTGTATCAACTCCGTCTTTGTTATTGAAGGTGATGTCGCGGTTCTTGATCTGCAGCGTGATCGGCACCAGCACTGTATCGTCCGTCACCTTGACGTAATCCGTGCGCACGTCGAACGGGAAATAGGGGCCGGTCATGAGCTTGTGGTTCGACATGAAAGACTCAAGCTCAAGGTCCTTGAATTTGACCACGGGCGGCGCCTGCAGTTTGGCGTACTGTTCCAGGCGATCAAACTGTTTGCTCTGCTGCATCGAGGACATAGGGCCGGTGCCCAATGATTCCAGACCGCCGCGGAAGCGGTCGGACTGCTTCGCCATGCCCATTTGCTCATAGAGGGTCTGTCCCGCGCCGGGAACATGCAGCAGCGCGTCTTTCTCCGAGCGGTCGATGGTCATGTGGTAATCGCCGCACATACAGGTATCGACAAACTCGATATCGATGTTTTCACCGATGCCCTCAATGTAGCGGTAATGCCAGACTTCAAATGGATAGGTTGAAGTGGTGCCGCCGCCTTCGTCCATCGGACGGTCATAGGTGCCGCCGCTCGGATGAGAATCAGTGCTATCCGGCTTGCCGTAGGCAATGTAGATGTGGCCACGGTCCGTCTTCCAGCCCGGCTTGCCGGCGGCGAAGTGCTCATTGGCGTATTCAATACGGCGGTAGTGTTCTTCGCGGAACTCGTTCTCTGGTGAGTCGGGATTCGGATTGCGGCGCTGCCAGAATGCCTCGATGAAGGCATCACGCTCTTCATCATTGCTGAGGCTTTTGAATGCCTTCAGTTCCTGGTCGGTAATGATCCAATGAACGTCCTGATCGACCCACTTTTTGTACGGGCCTTTCAACTCCTGCTTCAGTTCTTTCTGCTGCTTAAAGCGTTCCTTATCGGGGAGCTGGCGATTAAGCGGATTTTCCGTGGAAGCATCCGGGGTGGAAGGGTTCTGGCCGTCGGCCTGCGCAGGCGCCGGCTGGCTGGATGGTTGAGCACTGCTTTGCGTCGTCGATTGTGCCTGGGAAATCGCGAACGCTCCAAGCGAGATCGCGACCAAAATGGGAATACGGCCCTTCAACATACTATTTTCTGCTACCCCTCTACCGCATTCTTAATTTTACGGATTCATGAAGAAGGAATACAAGCGCCGTCGTACATTGTTTTAGACGGGGGCAAAGATAATTCGGTGCTGTCATATTGATATTTGGGCCTGTTATCATATTGAGCACCTGAGCGGGGAGACAATCCAGCGCAATGAACGCTGCGACTTTTGCGGAACCATGCCCCCAACATTTGCGTATTTTCTGGAAGTGATGGCTGGGTAAGATGTTTAAGATCCGCAGAATACAGGAAGACTGGCTTTGAAAAAAATTATCATTATAGTTGCTGTCATTATCGCCGTGGCGGGAATCGTCACACTCACTGTAGTGCGTGCCCAGTCCGGATACACGAAAGTTCTTACCGGGAAAGTCGTGCGTGGCGATCTCGTCTCTGTCGTGAGCGGGACAGGGCAGATCAAGCCGAAGACTTATGTCAACGTAGGTGCGACCGCATTTGGCCGCATCACCCATCTCTACGTGAAAGAAGGAGATCATGTAAAGAAGGGTGAGACTCTAGCTACAGTAGAGAGCATCCAGCCGGAAGCAAACGTCGATGCCCAAAAGGCTGCGATTGACGCAGCTAAAACTGACATTTCCGCTTATGTTGCGGCGGAAAAGACAGCCGAGGCCAATGTAGAGCATGCCCAGGCAGATCTGGTGCAGAAGAAGCTTGATTACCAGCGTTACACGGCTCTTTATGCCGACAAGCTTGTTTCCAAGGCTGATTTTGACGCCAAAAAAGCAGCTTACGATACTGATGTGGCCACGCTGAACCAGGCGCAGGCCGCACTTGTTCAGGCCAAAGCACAAACCGATTCCGCGCGTGGACATCTCGGCACGCAACAGGCCACGCTTCGCTTTAACGAAGACGCTTTGAATAAAACTGTAAGCGTTGCGCCGTTTGATGCTCTGGTGACGAACCTTCCGGTGCGCCAGGGCGAGACGGTCGTAGTCGGCATCCAGAACGCCGAAGGCTCAACCCTGATGACGCTGGCGGATATGTCGATCATCACGGCCGAAGTCAAGGTGGACGAAACCGATATTGTGAACGTTGCGCTGGGGCAGGAAGCAGATGTGAGCGTGGATGCGTTGCCGGGCAAGGTTTTCAAGGGACACGTTACGGAAGTGGGCGACCAGGCTCTATTGCGTTCAACAGGGCTCGCCACCAGCCAGTCCACGACCGGGACCGAAGAGGCAAAAGATTTCAAGGTCGTGGTGACGCTGGACAAGGCTTACGATGAGTTGAAGCCGGGTCTTTCAGCCACGGCGAAAATCACTACGGCGCGCCGCGGAAATACATTGTCGATTCCCATTCAGGCGCTCACGCTTCGCGCTCCCGATGATCCAAATGGTAAGCCGCATTTGCAGAATACGGCGGCTTCCGCTGATGGATCAGCGCCTGCGGCGGACGCGCAGAAGGTGCAGGGAGTTTTTGTGCTGCGTAAAGACAAGAGCGGCAAGCTACGTGTGCACTTTGTTCCGGTAACGACAGGCATCACCGGCACGACGGACATTGAGGTGACGAAGGGATTGAATCAGGGCGACGAGATCGTCACCGGTACCTATCGCGTTCTCCGTGACTTGAAAGACAATGCGCTCGTCAAGCGGGACACGACTCCTGTGACGGTAAACAAAGAGGATTCTTCTTCGTCCTCGTAGGAGCAGGTTAGATGACGACCCAGACAACCACTGAAATGGAAGCGCGGATCATTACAGGCGATGGCGCTTCGTCTCCCAATGGCCCCGGCCCTGGCGACATTATCGTTGTGCATGACCTGTGGAAGACCTACGACATGGGCTCCGAGCAGCAGGTGCACGCTCTACAAGGTGTCTCGGTGCGCATTAAGCAGAATGAGTATGTGGCCATCATGGGGCCTTCCGGTTCGGGCAAATCGACGCTGATGAACCTGATTGGCTGCCTGGACACGCCGAGCAAGGGAGAATACTGGCTGAACGGGCATCTGGTTAGTGATCTCAATGATGATGAACTGGCCCGCATCCGCAACCGCGAGATAGGCTTTGTATTCCAAACCTTCAATCTGCTGGCCCGTGCCACCGCGCTGCACAACGTAGAACTGCCGCTGATCTACAACGGCACGCCATCTGTTGAGCGCGTGGAGCGCGCCGAAGGCGCCCTTCGTGCCGTCGGTCTAGGCGACCGCATGCATCACAAGCCTAACGAACTGTCAGGCGGCCAGCGGCAGCGCGTTGCCATTGCGCGCGCGCTCATTAATCGGCCATCGATCATCCTGGCCGACGAGCCGACGGGCAACCTCGACTCTAAGACGGGCGATGAGATCATGGCCCTCTTCGACGAACTGCAGGCGAAGGGGAACACGATTGTGCTGGTTACCCACGAGCCGGACATTGCCGAGTACGCGCATCGCGTAGTGCATATTCGCGACGGACGGATATTCTCCGATCAACCTTCTTCCCGTATCCGGAAAGCTTCGGAAGTTCATACTTCGTGATTCAGCATCCCTGATTTAGTTAGTTAAAGAGCGCCCAAAGGGGGCGCTCTTTTTGCTGCTATTGCTGCTATTGGTGCTATTTCTGCGCTTTTTTTGGCCGATAACCCTCTCAGGAGGAAGTTGTGGCAAGTGCTACTCAGTGGAGGGAGGATTCAGCCGTCGAAGCGTTAATAGGGGCTGGCGGCGAAGTGCCAATGCGCCTGGCTGGCATGGTGGGGCACAGCCTGATAATGCAGAGGCTGTTTTTCCGGCTGCGGCAGGCTGCGCCGCATCTCCGTATTGTTGCGCTCGAAGGCGAGGCGGGCACGGGCAAGACGCTGGCGGCGCACACGCTCCACTCGCTTGGGCCGGCTTCGGAAGCGGCATTTGTAGTCTGCGCTGCGTCGCGGTTCGTTTCCGAGGACACGCAGGCGCTGCTCGAGGAAGTCCGCGGCGGGACGCTATTTTTGACGCAGCCTGGCGATCTCACTCCGAGCCAGCAGTCGCGACTGGTCGATTTTATCGAGTGGTGGGAGCACCGCAGCGGACGCGACGCGCAAGGCTTCTTTCCGCGGCAGCTTTTTGTCGGCTCGTCGAGGCCGCTGCGTCAGCTATCGGCCAGCGGTGCCCTGCGTGCCGATCTCTCGTATCGCCTCACAGCCATCCGTTTTGAGCTGCCACCTCTGCGCGAGCGACGCGACGATATCGGATTGCTGGCGGAATGGTTTGCCATTCAGCAGGGGGCGGCGCACGGCAAGGCTGTTCGCGGTCTGGGTCCGGGCTCTTTGCAGCGGTTGATTTTCCATAGCTGGCCGGGAAATGTGCGTGAGTTGGAAACCGTCATGGCCAATGCTGCTATGGACTGCCCCGGACAGTGGATTCGTCCGATTGATATTCCGCCATTGCTTGCCGCGCCGCAACCGATGCAGGCAGCAAATGCAGTCAGCTACGAAGAAGATCCCAATCTCGACTGCATGATTCTCCGCCACGTTACGCACGTACTGGCAAAAACCGGCGGAAACAAGCTGCGGGCCGCACAACTGCTTGGCATCAGCCGGTCAACGTTGTACCGGCTGCTTGATTCGGGAAGCTCTGTTCCGCGATAAGCGTTATACCCCTCCCCTCCATTTTGTACGGAGATCGTTTGTTTTCAGTTGCTTACAGCGCGAATTCGGTACGGGGATCCTTTGTTTTCAATTACTTAACTTATGCAAGTAAAAAGGCACGGCGTTAGGCCGTGCCTTTTATCTTCCTACCCTATTTTAGCAAATTATGGCGTAATTCCCTGCATTTGGGTCTGGCATGTATGTCATTTGGATTGAGTTAGTTGCGGCGTAAAGTGTTTACGACGGCTCTTGACAAGGTTTTTAAGTGATGGAAGGGCCCTTGGATTTTCCGGCCGGTATTTGTAAGCAATTTCGTGTCTTTTGGCGCTGTTTAAGTGCGGATTTCTGGCATTTTGGCGTGAATAAAGGTGGCGCATCTGCCGATGCGCGGCGAAAATGATCCGCTGCGGTCTTCGACCTTTGCGGCTGGGTGCCTACGGCAGTAAGGCGCGCCGTCTGTCGACGGCGATTCTTATTCACAGGGCTGAAGCCCTGTGCTTCTACCCGGCCTTGCTGCGCAAGGCGATCTTATGTCTCAAAGATCGAGACATGGGGGTACGCGACTGTATGAGGGTGAATCGCCAAACCATTTATAATCTGCTGACTGCCTGGTTCTAGACGAAATCGCGCAACAACTGCCAATTGTAGAAATGAGAGCCGGCAAAAGTGAACTTTTGTTCTTTGTAGGAGATTGATGGCTAAGCGACAGAAACTGACTAACAATACTGACGAATCTAATTTGGGCCTGATGCTTTCGGGCGATTCAGTCTTTTCAATCCCTTATTTCCAGCGACCGTATAAGTGGAAATTAGAGAGATTGCAGCAGCTGGAACGAGATGTTCTTCAACTCGTGGATGGGTTGACTGATACGCATTTCCTTGGCGCAATCATATTTCATGGCAGACCCACGAATCCTTCGGACCCAGATATTTACGAAGTCATTGACGGCCAGCAGAGGCTCACCACAGTCTTCATTTATCTGTGCGCTGTAGTGAAGACTCTCTGCAAGTTCGAACAGTACGATGAGGCTTCTGGGTTATTTCTCAAGTACATTGTCATCAACCGCCCTACGAATCTAATCTCGAATTCACGGCTGCAATCCAGCAAGGATGATCGGAAGCAGTTAAATAGGGTGATCCAAGACCTTTTGGAAGATCCACAGTTCTCGTCGAAACTGCAATCATTCTCGTTCAAATCTTTACCCGCTGTGGGCAGCGATTCGGGGCGTCTCTGGAATAACTACAAGGCGGCCTTGAGGTTCTTGTCAGCTCAGACTAGTCTCGAAACGCTTGAGCGACTTCGAGACATTTACATCGCGCTTCTGGAACAAATCTCAGTGGTGCAAATCGATGTCCTGGATCCAATTAATGGTCCGAAGATATTCGACAGTTTGAATTCTCGCCAGGAGCCGATGACGACAGGGGATCTTGTCCGAAATGAGATCTTCTCACGGGTTGCTGATTCCCACCCAGATGAAGTGGAAAGTCTCGATCAGCAGTTCTGGCAGCCCTTCTATGAAACGTTCAAATCTGGAGAAAACTCGCTGTTTGACGAGTACTTCTTTCCATTTGGACTTATCAAAAATCCCAATCTAAAAAAATCCGGTGTTTATGCCTACCTGCGGCAGCAGTGGAAAGATGAAAAATCCCCGGCATCTATCATTAAGGACCTCGCATCATTCCAGGATGCGTTCATGGACATAGCAAACGGGACGAATCGACAAAACCACCCCAAAGAGATTGCCGCCGCGATAGAACGAGTTAGCGAAATCACGCCATCTTCAACGTATCCATTTCTTATGCGACTGTCGAACCGTCTGAAAGCTGACTCAGGTTCACATCAGGATGGACTAGAAGTCATGAGCCTTATTGAATCATTCTTGGTCCGGAGGGCTATTTGCGGTCATGAGCCTACTGGACTTCATGCAGTCTTCAAGAGACTTTGGGAAGATTGCGGTGGCTCTCCGAACGCGACAAATGTAGCCGAGGGCATTCGCAAACACAAAACGGTCGTGTGGCCATCCGGCCAAGAAGTAAGGTCTTGCGTGTTGCAGAGACCTCTGTATGGCTCCTCAATAACGACGTTTGTTCTTAAGGAGTGGAACAAGAGCCTAGGTGGAGACCAGCCTAACGCCAAACCTTGGATTGAACATATCTTGCCTGACACGCTTTCCGAAGACTGGAAATCGGATTTTGACGAAGAGCAGCACAAGGAGTACAAAAACCGACTCGCAAACCTATTACCTTTGAGCCAGCCTATGAATCAAGGCTTGGGGAACGCTGGGTATCCATCCAAGAGATCTGTATATTCGCATGACTCGATGTTTAAGGGCCCCAGGGAGTTTGCAAAGGAGTTTCAGACGTGGACACCGAAAGATCTTAATTTTCGAGCGGCCAAATTGGCCGAGTGGGTTGTGGATCGATGGCAGTCCTGATCGCTGACTCATGGCGATACGTCTTTCCTTAGCTTACTTCATCAGTATCTGGTACCACTGGCGGCTAAATTGAAAATCGCGCGAGGCTAAGTTCGCGATTCGCAATCACGGCAGGGGGTGCTATATGACTGTACTTAGCGCTTTGCTTGATACACTGCGCATTAAACCTCACACCACCATGAAGAAGCTGCTTAACATCCGTCTCATCTTATTGCTGCTTGTTCTTCCAGCATTTCAACTTCCCTGTGCGCAGGCGGCGCAGAGTGCTGCGGATCGCAGCAAGGCGCTGAACGCGCTGTTTACCGAAATATGGGAAGACCATCTGCAGCACTCGCCGGAGTTTGCTTCGTCGATCGGCGACAAGCGATGGAATGACCAGCTTACGGACTACTCGGTTGCGGCCTATAACGAGCGGCTGACACGCGGGCGTGACTATCTGCTGCGGCTGGCTGCGATTGATACGACCGGGTTGAGCGAGCAAGAGCAGTTAAGCAAAGACCTGATGGCGCGGGAGCTGGCCCAGGAGCAGGAGGAGGCCAACTTCAAGCCGTGGGAGATGCCGGTCAACCAGTTCAACGGATTGCAGTCGTCGCTGCCGCAACTGGTTTCGCAGCTTAGTTTTGACACGACGAAGGATTACGACGACTACATTTCGCGATTGAAGAAAGTCCCGACGGCGTTTCAGCAGATTACGGACAACATGATGACGGGCGTGGACGATCATCGCGTGCCGCCGAAGTACTTGCTGGAAAAAGTGCTCGTCCAGGTGAACACGATTGCGCAGGAGAAGCCGGAGGACACTCCGTTTGCGCGGCCACTGAAGAAGTTTCCGGCCGCGGTTCCGGCGGCTGACCAGGAGCGCATCAAGGCGGAGATGCTGGACGCGATCCAGAAGCAGGTGCTGCCTGCTTACGTGCGCTTCGCGAAGTTCCTACAGGGCGTCTACATTCCGGCAGGACGGACGGAATATGGCGTGTGGTCGCTGCCCGACGGAGACAAGTATTATGCGTTTCGGGTTGAGCAGAGCACCACGACTGATCTGACGCCAGACCAGATTCACCAGATTGGTCTGGACGAAGTGAAGCGCGATGAGGCTGAGATGCTGGCGATTGCGCAGAAGCTTGGGTTCAAGGACATTGCGTCGCTGCGCGCCTCGATTGCCGCCAATCCTAAATTGCACGCGCTGAGCAAGGAACAGCTGCTCGATCTATACAGGCATGACATTGACCAGATGAAGACGAAGCTGCCGGATTTGTTTGGACGGCTGCCGAAGGCTCCGCTGGCGGTGGATGCGGTGCCGGCGTTTATCGAAAAGGATCAGGCCCCAGCGTATTACGAGCACGGAACACCAGACGGGAAGCGGCCGGGGACAGTATATGTGAACACCTATGATTTTCAGCATCGTTCGCTGGCTAATGTGGAGTCGATCGCGTATCACGAAGGATTGCCGGGGCACCATCTGCAGATTTCTATTGCGCAGGAACTGACCGGGTTGCCGGAGTTTCGCAAGTATCAGCATTACACGGCATTTACTGAAGGGTGGGGCTTGTATGCGGAGCGGCTGGGCAAGGATGTTGGTTTCTATCAGGACCCTTACTCTGACTTCGGGCGGCTGGAGGCGGACACCTTTCGCGCAATTCGTCTGGTTGTTGATACGGGCGTGCACTCGAAGCACTGGTCGCGCGACCAGATGGTGGATTACTTCAAGGCGCATTCCGGGCTTGATGATGCAACCATTAACGCCGAGGTTGACCGCTACATTGCGTGGCCGGCGCAGGCGCTGGGATACAAGATGGGCCAGTTGAAAATTCTGGAGCTGCGCGCGCGGGCGCAGAAGGAGCTTGGTCCTAAGTTTGATTTGAAGGCATTTCATGATGAGGTGCTGGATTCGGGTGCGTTGCCGCTAGATGTGTTGGATGAGCGCGTGACGGCTTGGATTGCGCAGCAGAAGGGGAAGTCAGCCCACTCAAGCCTTCGGCTTGAATGGGGCACCCGAGCATTCGAGGATGCAGGGTCGTGTAGTCTGGGAAAACGGCGTATTTGCCGGGGCTGAAGCCCCTTAATTTCTGCATTCATTTTCACCGGCCTAAAGGCCGGTGCTTCTACCTAAAGGCAATCTAAAGAGGCGAGATGAACAAAGATCTTTCTCAAGTACGCGTTGCGGTTCTGGGCGCGGGCAAAATGGGCGGCATTCTGTTGCAGGCTTTTTTGAAGCAGCAGCTTTTCAGGCAGGAGCAGCTTATTGCGACGGTGGCCCACGAAGAGCGCGCACAGGTGCTCTCCGCGCAATGGGGCGTTGAGGTCACGACAGACAATGTAGAGGCGGCGAAAAAAGCGGACCTGGTGCTGCTCGGGGTAAAGCCGTTTCAGGTGGGGGACCTGTTGAAGCAGATCAGGCCCGCGCTCAACACCGACAAGATGCTGATCTCATTCGCGACAGGCGTGAAAACAAGCGCGATGGAAGACGCCGCAGGCGTTGCAATTCCGGTGATCCGCTCGATGCCAAACACACCTTCCATGCTGGGCGTGGGCATGACGGCGCTTTGCCGCGGCAAGCATGTCACTGACGAGCAGATGCTGCTGGCGTCGCGTATCTTTGAGACGATTGGGCGAACCGTCATTGTTGACGAGAAGCATATGGATGCGGTGACGGCACTTTCCGCGTCA
This sequence comes from Alloacidobacterium sp., assembly GCF_035631355.1. NCBI lineage: Bacteria > Pseudomonadati > Acidobacteriota > Terriglobia > Terriglobales > Acidobacteriaceae > Alloacidobacterium > Alloacidobacterium sp. Next base: position 23,784 of record NZ_DASQIX010000071.1, on the reverse strand, counting down.
GGTCCGGCGTACATCTACATCATTCTGGAATCGCTGGCTGAGGCGGGAGTAAAGGTCGGGCTGCCGCGCGACACGGCGACTCTGCTGGCGGCGCAGATGACCTTTGGCGCATCGAAGATGGTGCTGGACACCGGCTATCACCCGGCGCTGCTCAAGGACGCGGTGACGACACCGGCGGGATGCACCATTGACGGCATTCTTGAGCTTGAAGAAGGCGGCCTGCGCGTGACGCTGATTAAAGCGGTGATGCGCGCGGCGCAGCGGGCGAGGGAACTGGCCGCGGGCTGAAGGAATCAGCGGCGGAAATCTTCCGGTTTGTCGTTCTTCCAGTCCTCAAAGGCTTCTTCGAGTGTGTATCGGTATGCGAATCCAAGTTCCTGCAGGCGCCGCGCCTCGATGTTTGTGGAGTGATAGAGCTTGCGGATCCGCGTAGGCGAAATAGGCTGTTTGACGCGGAAGATGCCGGCCACAAAATCGATGGGATAGGAGACGCCGAGCAGTAGCTTGCGGGGGATTGAGAGGGGAGATCGCCTGATGCCGCCCACTTTGCAGATTGCATCGACGTATTCGCTGAGCGCTGGCGTAGGCCGCATAGAGAAATTCATCAGAGTTACGCCTTCTCCGTTCTTGATCTGATAATTGATGCCAAAGAGAAAGACGTTCGTCAGTTCCTTTACATATCCGCCGGCTTTGCGCGTCTCTTTGTTTCCCATATAGACGAAATAGCCTTTGGCCAGACTGTGAACCAGGCGCGTGACGTTGCCGCTCTCACCTGGGCCGAAGACCACTCCCGGACGCACGATGAGGAGTTTTCTTTGGGGGGCAGCGGCCTGCCATGCGATGTGCATCTTCTCAGCGGCAAGCTTTGAGCCACCGTACGGGGTTTCCGGAACCGGCAGCGACCCCTCGTGCCTGCTTTCCTCCGATGGCCCGTAGGGAGAAATAGAACTGGTGAAGACGATGTGCCGGCAGTCGATTGCAGTCGCATAGTCGCAGACATTGGTTGCGCCGAGCAGGTTTGTCTCAAAGTATTCGCGAGGCTCGTGGCCGGGCTCGCGGTGGATGGCCGCGAAGTTGAAGATGAGGTCCGCTTTCGGCAGAGCGCTGAGTGGTACAGGCTGGCGGACATCGTGCTGGATGAATCGAGCTTTGCCCGATTGCAGCGCTGACTGCAAGGCTGAGGCGTAGGGGTCGGTCCGGGGAAGTGCGATATCGGTAAGCACAACCTGCTCAATACTGGTCTCCTGCAGCAAACGTTGCGCAGTATGTGTACCGATGAAACCTGTGCCTCCAAAGATGACTACTTGCTTCACTTGAATATTTCCCCTTGCAGTGAATAGCTACTGGCTTACTTGTTGAAATACAAGATTACCCTGCTTCGTTATCAGGAGTTGAATAGGTACGAACGATATGGCAGCCCGATCAGGCTTGAATCAAATTTAAAAATTGATCGGCGATATGGCTGATATCGAAGTGCTGCTCGGCATAAGCACGAGCGGACTGTGCCTGTGTGGTCCGTTCATCAGGATGGTTCAGGAGTATTTTTGCAGCCGCAACGAAGTCTTCCGGGGAATCGGGAGGAACCACAATTCCGGCCTTTGCCTGGCTAATGACTCTTGCTGCCTGGTTCACATCAGGAGCGGCCATCAGAATAGGACGCTGCGCGCATAGATAAGAAAGCGTCTTGGAGGGAACAGCGAACTTGCCTGCGTCCGAATCGAGAAGCGCGATAAGAACGTCTGAAGCGCCCATTACTTCTGAAAGCCGTTCATAGGGCTGAAAGGGCTGCAGGCGAAAAATGTTAGGATCGAGATTGTTTGCCTGCTCGCGCAGCCAGTCCGCGCCCGCGCCGGCTGCATTCACAATCAACATGGCCTCGCGTGTTGTGTTCAGATACTTTGCTAATTCCAGAAGAAGCTGAGGCCGATGCTTCATACCGAGCGTTCCTGAATACATGAAACAGAATGTTCCGGCTACGCCATTCTCCCGCGCCCAAGCATTGTCTTTGGGCATGGGTGTGATTTCATCGAGAGGGGACCAGTTTTCGATCAGGTGAATCTTGTCTTTTGCTATTCCCCAGTTCTTAACATAATCGACAAAACTATCGGAGATACAAACAACGGAGTCGGACTGCTGAAGAAGATTTTTCTCCAGACGCTCGTAATATGCGCCGCCAATATCGGCCAGAAGTTTTTGTTTGCGCGCGAGAACAAAGCGCACCGCCATACTGTATACGTCCTGCAGCCAATAGATAAATTTTGCGTTTTGCTTTTTTGTCGCATTCAGGAGAATCTTTTGCCCATCGAGGGGCATGTTCGCGGAGAGGACGGCATCGGGTTGAAACCTGCTTACTGCTTCCGCAACGACCGTTCCGTATTCGATATCGGCAGACCGGCGGCTGCGGATGGAATGCTTTTTGAACTCTCTTTCAATATTCAGGCCGCGAATGTGCAGTTTTTCATGGACATTGACATCTTCAACGGCTCCTTTCGGCGTCGACGTATTGCCGGAAAAATAAACGTGCTCTACCTCATGACCGCGGGTGGCTAACTCGCGGCTCAACTGGATCTGAAATGGGTGCCCACAAAACTCATTGATAAAGATGCGCATTCAATGCCTTACAGGAGAAATAAGGAAGCCCAACTTAGGCTGACTTTAGGATAGCAGGCATAAGTGTTGCAATCTCCGTGAAGTTAATAACATCCGCGATATGGCGACTACTGCGGTGAAGCAGAATCGTTGACTTTCTGCTTCGTTTCTTTGGTCTTGTCTTTTGCTTTCTGGGTGCTTTCCTTGTTGGAGTCCTTTACTTTTGTCGAGGGTTCTTTGTCCGAGGCGAATACTTTTTGTGTTCCCTCTTTGGTTTTGTCGTAAGCCTTGGTCGATCCTTCTTTGGTTTTGTCGTACGCTTTGGTCGATCCTTCCTTGGTTTTGTTATAGCCCTTGGTTGTGCCCTTCTTAATGCCGTTGCCAGTATTCTTCGCAGCATCCTTTGTGTCATTGCCCGCGGTCTTCATGTCCTGAGAAGCGGTTGATTGCGCAAAGGAGATGGAGCAGACACCGAAGAGCAAAGTAGATGTCAGAAACAGGGATGCGACGTGCTTCAGGCAGCGAGGGTTTTTCATGGCGAAAGGTAAGATTCATTATTAAGTGAAAAAGTTGTACTCGCGCAGCAACGATTAGAATGATTGTCAGGCAGGCAGATTTCTTTGACTACAAGCGCAATACCACTTTTCCGGGCTGAGGCCTGGCATCCCAAAGGCGCGCAACGTCTTGCATGGACAGTGCTTATTTACAACGTAGCTGTCATTCTGTGGGGAACAATTGTACGCGCCACCGGATCAGGCGCGGGTTGCGGAGAGCATTGGCCGCTCTGCAATGGCACGGTCATCCAGCATTCGCCGCGCATTGAGACGATCATTGAATTTACGCATCGCGCGATGAGCGGTGTTGCGTTGATAGCCATCCTTGTTCTGCTGGTGTGGACTTTTGCGGCCACGGCGAAACGGCACCTGGCGCGGGTTTCGGTTGTTGCCGCCGCGGTTTTGACCTTCAATGAAGCACTGCTTGGCGCGCTGCTAGTACTTCTGGGCAAGGTTGCGCACGATCAGTCGGCGTCGCGGGCCGTGTATCTATCGCTTCACTTGGCAAATACGTTGCTGCTGCTGGCGGCGCTGGGGCTTACGGCACAGTTTTTATCGCGCACGGCAGGATTTATGCGCGGCAGCGTTGAGTATCGTTCAGTCGGCATAGCCCTTGTGGGATTGCTGGCTATGTTATTTGTTGGCGTGAGCGGCTCGCTGGCGGCGCTGGGGGACACGCTGTTTCCAGCTACGTCACTGCGTTCTGCGCTGGCTGAGGACTTTTCGGCGAAGAGCGCGTGGCTGCTGCGGATTCGCTGGGTGCATCCGGCGCTGGGATTTATTGCGGGTGCGTTTATCTGCTGGCTCATCTTTACCAGCGCGTGGAAGGGAAGGAACCGCAAACTGGCTATCGGTGTGGTTGTGCTGCTGGGAATTCAATATGCGCTGGGCTTTGCGGATATTGCATTGCTGGCCCCCACATGGATGCAGATTGTGCATCTGCTAGGTGCGGACACGCTATGGATTGCGCTGGTGGTACTGGCGGCACGGGTCTGCCTGGTTCCCATTGGATGTCCTGATAATCAGTGCCGCGCGTAGAGGGTCTTCTCTCTGCTCTCTAAGATCTATTGGAACCGGCATCTCGCTTGAAATCAGAAAGAAATTATCTCTCAGCGGCTAAAGCCGCGCTCACAGGTTGGCATACGGCACGGCTAAAGCCGTGCCTCTTCAAAGCATCGGAATTCCGTGAGTTGGTCAACTTTTGTTCAATCCAGTGAGTACCTCCGGCTTTGGGGTTTTGCTGCCCTCTTCGATGGTGTAGAGCTTGTTGACCTCGAGGTTTTTGAATGTGTCGATCTGGCCGGAGGGCCAGCGGACTTCGAGCAGGTCGACAGTTTTTGCCTGGTCGAGTCCGAAGTGCAGGCGGAAGTCGCTTTGCGAATAGTAGCTGCCACCGCTGCGGACTTCGTCTATTTGTAACAGCGGTTGTGGCGAATTCGGATCGGTTTTTGCGATGACTTTGACGCGCGCGCCGATGCCAGTGCGATTGGACTTTGTGCCGATGGTCTTGACTTTGATCCAGTTGCGCTTCCACTCGGAATCGCAGCGCAACAACTGCGGCAGGGAATTGACGCAGTTGACGACGATATCTACATCGCCATCATTGTCGTAGTCGCCGAAAGCGCACCCGCGAGCCGGAACTGCGGCGGTGATGCCTGGGCCACCTTTGTCGCTTACGTCTTCAAAGCGGCCATTGCGGAGATTGCGGTATAGGTATTTATGTTCGGCGTAGGGCGCCTCGGTTTTCGAGCTGCTGACTTCGGGATAGACGTGGCCGTTGCAGATGAGGATGTCGAGCCAGCCGTCATTATCCATGTCGAAGAAGCCGATGCCCCATCCAAGGTAGCGCGTGTTGACGCCGAGGCCGGAGAGATAGGTCTGGTCCTCAAATGTGCCGTCGCCCTGGTTGGCGTAGAGGGAATCGGTGTCCCCGGCAAAGTTCGTTTTCACAACGTCGAGGTTGCCGTCGTGGTTGTAGTCGCCGATGGAAACGCCCATGCCGGCCTGCGGCTTGCCGTCGGGCGAGAAAGCGACGCCGGCTTCAATGGCAATGTCTTTAAAGGTGCCATCTTTCTGGTTCTGGTAAAGAGTGGCGGCGGTGGAATCGTTGGCGACGTAAATATCGGGCCAGCCATCGTTATCGAAGTCGGCTACGCCGACGCTGAGCGCGTAATTGCCGACGGTGTTCCAGATGCCGGCCTTTTGCGAAACGTCTTTAAATGTGCCGTTGCCATTGTTGTGATAGAGGATGTTTTTGCCGCCGGGCAGTCCGGGAGGGCCGCAGGCGACGAGGATGCTTTTGTAGGTGCACGGGCCGGATTCCGGTGTGGGCGCGGTTTTCAAGTCGAAGTCGATGTAGTTGGCCACGAAGAGATCGAGATGGCCGTCGCGGTCGTAGTCGAGAAACGCACAGCCGGAGTTCCAGCGCGTTTTTGATTGCAGCAGACCGGCCTTTTCGGTGACATCGGTGAACGTGCCGTCGCCGTTGTTGTGAAAGAGCGCGTTCTGTCCGTAGTAGCAGACGAAGAGGTCGTCGTGGCCGTCGTTGTCGTAGTCGCCGACACAGCAGCCCTGTCCCCAGCCGCTGCGAGCCAGGCCAGCCTTTAGTGTTACGTCGGTAAACGTGCCGTCGCGATTGTTTTTGAAGAGATGGCAGGTTGGCTCCTGTCCTTTGGGGAAGCCTTCGAGACGCCAGCCGTTGAGGAGGAAGATATCGAGCCAGCCGTCGTGGTCGAAGTCGTAGAAAGCGACGCCGCAGCCGGTGGTTTCAAGCAGATATTTGTTTTTGCCTACGCCTCCGTAGATGGTCTTCGCACTCAGTCCGGATTGTATAGCCACATCGATGAACTGCACGCCAAGCGGCGTGCCTTCAATGGAGGAATGCGGTCCCGGAGGCGGGGGCATAGGCTTAGCGTCGTAGGAGCGCTCCGCTCCTGTCTGTTTTTGGGCTTGCGAGGACTGGGCGCGTTCCCAGGGCGGAGTGGCCATCAGCAGGACATCGGAAAACGGGAGAACAAGCGCAGTGCGGCTCAGGGATTGAAGAAACCGGCGTCGATTCATCGGGACATTTGCATTGTACGGGTTGGAATTGAGGCCTGGATACGCGAAGTCCGAGAACAGTGCTAACAGGGAACAAACGCAGGTCCTTCGACTCCGCGCCTTCGGCGCTCCGCTCATGATGACAGCACGATTTTCTAAGGCTGATTGGATTTGAGTGCGGCGGCTTTTGCTTTTTCCGATGCGGCGTCGGCAGTGCGTCCCTGGCGTTCATAGGCGGCGGCGAGTTGGGTGTGGGCCTCGGCGTAGGTTGGGTCGCTGGTGATCGCGTCCTGGTAGCGGTCAATGGCATCGGCAATCTGGCCTTTCTGCATGAGAAGATTGCCGGTGTTGGTGGCGAAGGTGGCGCGCTGCCGATTTACGGCGATGCGGGTGAGGTCGGCGGCGGTTTTGCGCTCGGCGGCGGCTTCGTCTTTCTTGCCCTGTTCCTGCAATACGCCGGCCAGAGTGATGTGCGTTCCGGGCTGGTTGGGCAGGAGCGTGATGGCTTTATGCAGGGCGGCAACGGCGTCGTCATATTTGCCCTGCTGCTTATAGACGCTGCCGAGAATGGCCCACCCGTCGCCGTTTTCCGGGCGACGGTCGAGGGCGGCGCGAAGCTGCGTGACAGCATCATCGAAGCGGCCCTGTTGCATATAGAGAATGCCGAGTGTGTAGGGAGGATCTGGCGAGGTGGTATCGAGCTTTGCCGCTGCTTCTAGTTCGGTGATCGCGTGGGGAAGGTCGTCCTTGAGCTTGAAGGCGAGGCCGAGGTTGTAGTGCAGTTGCGGATTTTCCGGGGCGAGCGCGATGCCGGCCCGGAACTCGCGGATAGCGTCGTCGAGATCGCTTTCCTGCAGATAGGCGACGCCGAGGTCCTGATGCGCAGTCGGATCATTGGGACTGATAGCGAGAGCGCGCTGATAATCGGGCACTGCTTCTTTCGCTTTGCCAATCTGCACGAGCGCCAAGCCAAGATTGGTGAGGGCGGTGGCGTTCTGCGGCTGCGCGACGACTACTTTCTCAAAGAGCGGAATGGCTTCCTGCTCTTTGCCTTCGCGCTGCAGCGCCATGGCGAACTGGTCGGTTGCTTCTGTCAGATTGGGATTGAGCGCGATGGCTTGCTGAAAGTGGGGGATGGCGTTTTCATCCTGATTGAGAGTGACGAAGGCTTTGCCCAGCTCAAGCTGCGCGACGGCGTTTTTTGGGTCGAGCTGCGCAGCGGTGTTCAACTCTTCAATGGCGGCTTGCGTCTGGCGCGTGGACGCGAGCACGACTCCCAGATGCAGATGCGCCGAGGCGAGACCGGGATCGCGATGCAGGGCCTGTTCAAAGGCATTCTGCGCTTCGGGCCAGTTTTGGGTTTGGGCGTAGATGGAGCCTAGCTGGTCGTAGAGCACAGCGCTCTGCGGAGACGTGGCGATGGCGGCTTTCGTCTCGCGAACTGCGGTGGAATACTGCTGCGTGGCGGCTAGCGCGCGGGCATATGCGGAGAGCAGGTCGGCGGAGAGCGGCTGCGATGAGTCGTTGTCCAGGCGCGCGAAAATGGGCAGCGCTTTTTGATTGGCGCTGGTTTGGGTGTAGGCGAGTGCGAGGTTCTCCTGCGCGGCGCGGTCTTCGGGTTTCAGGTGCAGCGCGGTTTCAAGCTCCGGGATCGCGGCGGTATATTCGCCCATCCGGTAAAGGACTGCGCCTAATGCGCTGTGGCCTTCTTCCACTTGCGGCGCTAATTGCACGGCGCGTTGAAATTGTTGGCGGGCAGTGATCAGGTCGCCGCTGGATGCGGCTGCGTATCCGGCACGGAAGGCGGTGGTGGCCTGTTGGAGGCGTGTTTCGGTAGGGGGATGGTTCTGCGCGGATACAGCGATGGCAGACGCAAGCAGGAGCAGGCAGGTGAGGAGTTGAGGGTGCGACGGCATGCAGGGCTGCAATAAGAGAAACCGGGAGAAAACCGCAGGTCCCTCCGCTTCCCCTTCGCGCTGCTCAGGGTTCGGTCGGGATGACAATTTATTTTGACGAATTATCCGCAAGATCGATCCACTCTAGTGCGGTGTTTCCATTGTAGAAGGATGCGAGGACTGAAGCTGTTCGGCGGCGTGGAATTCGCGGTTGGCGTCGTCCTTGCGGCCCTCCGCGCGATAAACCTGCCCGAGAAGGTAATGCGGGATGTAGTTGCCGGGATCCATCTGGCGGGCGCGTTCCAGATACATTCCCGCCATGACTGGGTTTTGCCTGCCGAGCATGAGCTTTCCCAGCAGGATGTATGGGCCAGTGGCGTTTGGCTCCAGCAGCACGGCGCGGTCGAGGGCGTGCTGTGCTTCGGGATATTGTTTGTTGCGCAGATACGCGTCGCCTAGGCGGTCGTAGACCTCGCCGTTGAGCGGGTTGATCAGGACTTCTTTTTGAAATTCTGTGATTGCTGTTGCGGTGTCTCCGCCTGCAAGGGCGATTTCGCCGAGAAGCTGATGCGCCAGCGGCAGACTGGGGTTTAACTGGACGGCTTTGGTTGCCGAGGCGCGGGCGGCAGGCGTGTTTTCCTGATGGAAGAACATGCGCGCGGCGAGCAGATACGCCTGCGCGGAATCAGGTGGGAAGCCGTATTGCGCGGCAAAGGCATGGCGGGCGTCATCATTGCGTCCTACCTGCATATAGGAGACGCCGAGAACGTAGTTCGGGTCGATGTTTGCGTCGGGGACGGAGGCGCGGGCCTGTTCGAGCAGCAGGATCGCGTCAGCGGCACGGCCCATGCGGAACAGCGTCACCCCGCGCATCTGCATGGCTTCGGTATCTTTGGGGTCTTGAGCCAGTGCTTTAGCGAAGGCCGCGTCGGCCTCGGTGAGGTTGTTTTGCTCGTAGAAGATAAGGCCGCGCAAGTGTTCGACGCCAGTTGGTTCCGGCGTTTGTTTGGCCAGCGTGTCGAGTTGAATGAATGCCTGGTCGAGCTTGCCCTGGGTGAAGAGCTGGCGGGCCTCGCTAAGTGATGGGGTTGGGGGCTGTTGTGCGCCGGCAAGTATCGTGCAGAGGGCGAGGATTCCCAGGGTGTATTTCACAGATCGGTACCCTCTATGGCTGGGAAAATGGCGGGATTAAAAGGCTCTTTTATCTGAGATCGCTTCACCTTCGGTTCCGCTCCGGCCTACGGCAGTAAGGTCGGGCCTTTCAGCCCATGCTCTACTTAGGTGGGCTGAAGCCCACCGCTTCTACCGATTGCCTTTGATGAAAGCCCATATATATAGCTGAGGGAAGTGTATCCAAAAAAGATAAGGGGAGCGATTTGCTCCCCTTATCGGTGTGTTGCCAGTCCGGCTAGAACTGGACGCGCAGCGAGAACTGCAACTGCCGCGGGTTGGTGTAGACGTTAAGCGCCGGCTCCGATGTGATAACTCCGTCGCTGCCTGTTTGCGTGGTGCCCGGATTGCCGGCATTGATGTAGTTGAAGCCGTTGTAAGCGTCCACGCGGAACTGGGCCAGAAGGCTCTCATGTATAGGGAAGTTCTTCTGGAGCGACAGGTCAGTGTTGAAGAACGCCGGCCCATAGACAGAGTTCCGGCCCATGGTGCCAATCTGGTCCAATCCAGCTTGCGGGAAGCGGCTGGCGGGGACATCCGCAGCAGTGAAGTATGTGCGCGAGTGGCTGACTGGATTAAACCCGGTAAGGTGATGCCTGACCTGCAGACCGCTGCCATTGGGGTAGCAGGGAGCGCTGCCTGGAACAGAAGCACCGCATCCGCCGCCAACGCCGAGGGTGAAGGGCAGACCACTTGACCAGGTCAGGACAGGGCTGAACTGCCAGCCGCCGATGATCTGATTGACGATTCCGTTGGCGTTGCCCACGAACATCTGGTTCCTGCCGAAGGGCAGTTGATAGGTGCCGTAGAGAATGAACTGCTGTTCGCGGATGGCGTCGTCGCGTCCTTTGACAGCGGATTTGTCCCATGTGGCGTAGCCGCCGTTGAAGTTATAACCACGCTGCCACGCGTAGTTGGCGTTGAACGACAAGCCACGCGTGAACTGCTTGGAGAGGGTGGCCTGCAGGGAGTTGAATTCCGTGTCCTGGTCGTCACCGTAGTAGCTGACTCCGTTGGTCCATCCGCACATTCCGGGCTGGATGCCGGGTTCGCCGATGGGCGTGGCGTAATCCGGGCTCTGGCATGCGGCAAGCGTACCACCGTAGTACCGGGAGAGGAAGTTGGAGACGGAGGTCCCGTTATTCGCTGAGATTCCGGATGCGACGCTCGGGTCATAGTGCAGCGTCTGCCCGTTGATGCTGTAGTTGGCAGGTAGGAAGATACCGGCCTCGTTGGGGTTGGTGGTATTGCCGTCGCCGGCGCTGAGTGTATGCGTCCCCTTATTGCCGACATAAGCCAGGGTTGCGGAAAGTGTAGGCGTGATGGCGCGCTGAATGCTGAGGTTCCAGGCATCCAGGGTTGGCAGCCTCAAACCGTCAGGCCGTGCCTTCACGTTGACTGCGTATCCCGGAGACGGCAGCAGACCATTACTGGGTACGGACGGGAATACATAAGCAGCTGGACCAGTGCTCAGGTTGAAGGCATATGACGTTGTGGTTGGAGACGAAATGGATTGATTGGCCAGCACAGGGATGTTTTGCGTTACGTTGTGACCGAAGATGGAGCCAAAGACGCCGATGTCGAAGCTGCGTCCGTATCCGGCGCGAATAACGGTGTTTGGATCAAGCTGATAGGCGAGGCCGATGCGTGGGTTCCAGGCATTGGACGGCAGGCTCCAGTTCATGTTGGTGCCGATGTTTCCGTAGCCGGCGACGCGAAGGAAGCCGTCCTTCAGGTTCATCAGAGCGCCATTTCCTTTGCCGTTTACGGATTCAGGGAAGTAGAACTCATAGCGAAGGCCGAGGTTCAGGGTGAGGTTGGGGGTCACGCGCCAGGTGTCCTGTCCGTAGAAGAAGAACCGCTTCTGGAACTCCTTGGCATTGGTGGAGACGCTGACGTATCGGCTGAAGTTGGTTACATCACCCAGCACAAAGGTGGCGAAGCCATTACCAGCCGAGGCGCCGTTCAGCGATGTCGGGCCGGGATCGAATCGTAATTGACCCGTGCGGTTGCTGTCACTCGGTACGCGCAGGTTACGGGCATAGCGCAAGTCGGCCCCGAACTTGATGGAATGATTGCCGACGATCTTGGTCCAGTTATTGACGAGCTGGAACTGGTCTTCCTTTTCCGTGAGCGGGCAGTTGCAGCGGTTGACGTTCAAGCCGCTGCCATACTGTGCGCCCTGGTTCTGGCCCTGGTTAGCTGTCCCGGTACCGAAAGTATCGGATTCAGCAATCTGGAAGGCGGGCGCGCCGGAGGTTGCTCCGCCCACATTCAATCCGGGGATGCCAAGCGCGGTTGCGAAGTCCGTCGTCTGGTCATATTTCGAAGTGATGATGTTATAACGGTAGTAACCTACGCGGAAGTCGGTGAGCAGGCTGGGACTGATCGCTATGTCAGCGCCGGCAGCCAGACTGTCATTTGCTCCTTTGGAAGTGCCGCCGTAACCCTGGAGACCGAAGCCGGTTCCTCCAGCATCGCCGAACATGGTTTTACCGGTAAGCGTGTCGGTGAAGCGGCTGAAGCGCTCAAAGACGTGGGTCTTGGAGTTTGCCTGCCAGTCCACGCGTTCATCCCACTGATCATCGTTGAAGAGACCGGTGCCGCTCAGGGCATAGTTGTTCTTTGTGCCCCCTACGTTACCGCTCGTATTCGGATAATACTGAGGTTGATTCAGCAAGGTGAGCAGCGCCAGCGCCTGTGATGAGAGCTTGGCAGTTGGGATTACGTTGCCGGGAAAGGGAACAGAGGTCCCGCTGGAATTGTCGTAGATAAGCTGAGGAATGCCGGTGGCGCTTGCGTAATCGCTGAAGTCGCAGCCGGGTATGCCACTGGGGCCGACTCGCTGGCCCAGGCATGACTGTGTGAGCAATGGCGTCGGGACAGTGGCTGACTGCGAAATGCCGACCTTCTGGCGAACTCCCTGGTAATCGCCGAAGAAGAACAGCCTGTCTTTAATGATTGGGCCGCCGATTGATCCGCCAAACTGGTTCTTCAACCCACCCGGAATGAATTGCCCTGTCACGGGATCGCGTGAGGACTGCGAGTAGGGATCGCGGGCGAGATTGGCATTGCTTTCGCGGTAATCGAATGCGCTGCCGTGGAAGCTGTTCGAGCCGGATTTCGTCTGCGCGGAAACGAAGGAGGAAACAGCCTTGCCGAACTCGGCGTCAAAATTCTGCGTCGTGATTTTGGTTTCAGAAAGCGCGTCGAGCGGTGGGTTGATGACGATGATGCCGAGAATGGGGTCCTGGTTGTCGGTGCCGTCAAGCGTAAAAGCAACACCGCCGAAGGCCTGGCCATCGACCTGAATCTGCTTGCTGGCCTGCGGATTTTCCGATGCGGCATGGCCCCAGCCGAGAGGCTGTGCGCCGGGCAGAAGCAACTGGATATTGGTGAAGTTGCGGTCCGGCAGCGGGACATCGGAGATGGTCTGGGTCGAGAACTCGGTCGATACGTCAGCGCGATCCGTCTTCAGGACGGGGATGGCATCGGCATTGACGGTGACCGTCTGCGAAGCGCCTCCCACTGTGAGCTGCGCATCTACTTTCGGCGCGGTATCGGCGAAGACCTTAATGCCCTTTGCCTCGAAATTCTGGAAGCCGGAGACACTTACTTTCACGTCATAGGAATCAGGCACAAGGTGATCGACGGTGTACGCACCGGATTCATTGCTTTGGACGGTGACGACGGTCCCCTTGGCCTCATCGGTGACAGTGACCGTGGCGTTGGGGATGACTGCGCCTGTGTTGTCAGTTACGGTGCCATAGATGGAGCCGTAAACCGCCTGGGCATGGGATGTGAGTGGTATGAATGCGAGCAGAGCAGCGCCCAGACCGCAGGCAAGAGCCTTGCATATGCGAGTGATCATGTGGTCTCCCAAAAACGTTGGTGCTGTTGTCGCCCTTCGCATGCCGTCTTTATCCTTCCTGGAATTTTCCGGAAGCAGCGCGCGTAAAAGCGAGTCTCTTTATCTGGTTTTGAAGACGGTCCTCTGTCAAATACAACAGGAAGCAGCGCTCCATATGTCGCTGCATAACTACCGTTTCGCGTCAAAGGTACACTGCCTCTGACGAGGAAAAACTATAGCGACCATCGATTGCGCTTGTCAAGGAATAGCAAAAGGTGGGGAAGCAAGGTTTGCAATAGGTCAGAATCAGCTACAAGCCGATTTGCCTGCGAACGTTTGGCCGGCCAGATGACTACCTGTAAAAAAATAATTTGCGAGTTGTATATTTGGGCGAGACCATGCGCCAACTCTGCACAATCGCAATGCTGTTGCTCGGCTGGGTGGTGGCAGGACAGGCGCAGCGCTACGGCGTGAATCTGAATGGTGCGCCTGTGACGGAGCTCGTGCTTCCAGGAAAGCGCGTGCTGGTGCTTTTCTTTGCCGCTTCGGATTGTCCAATTTCCAACCGGTACCTTCCCGAAATGGAGCGACTTCAACATGAATTTGCCAATCGGGGAGCGCAGTTCCGGGAGGTGTATCCCAATCCCGGAGATACTACGTCGGTCGTCAGACAACACAGCACCGAGACAGGCGACGCAACGGACATTGTGATCGATCGTGAGCAGTCCCTGGTCGAGATGGCGCATGTTACGGTCACTCCAGAAGCTGCGGTTTTCGTCCGTGATGGCAGCGGTCTGCATGAGGTGTATCGCGGGCGAATCGATGACCGATATCTCGATCTCGGATCGGAGCGGCCGCGCGCTTTTCACCATGACCTGGAGAACGCGATTGGGGCCGCTTTGGGCAACAAGCCTGTTCCGCAGCCGGGTGGTCCGTCGGTGGGCTGCGCGATTGTGACGCGCCAGCCATGATGATGAATCGGCTGATTTGCGCGTGCGTCTGTGGACTTGCTTCTCTCTTCGTAGCCGTGAAGGTTGCAAGTAGACATGTACGCGCCGCGGACGCGCCCGTGACATACGCTCACCAGATCGCGCCGATTCTCTACAAGGACTGCACGACATGCCACCATCCCGGAGGAGCCGGGCCATTCAGCCTGATGGCTTATGCCGACGCGCGCCGCTGGGGACCGCAGGTGCTGCGCGTAACACAAAGCCGTTATATGCCGCCTTGGCTTCCAGAACCGGGCTACGGCGACTTTGCCGACAATCGCAGATTGTCTGATTCGGATCTCGATCTTATTCGGCAATGGGTCAGTACAGGTATGGCGCAGGGCGACTTGGCGGATGCTCCCGCGCCGCCGCATTACAACGCGACTTGGGAACTGGGCACGCCCGATCTGGTGCTGAAGACGGCGAGGCCATACACGCTGGCCGCATCGGGCACCGACGTTTTTCGCAATTTCGTTCTGCCGTATCCGCTTAAGCAGACGCACTACATCCGCGCCGTGGAGATTCGTCCGGGCATGCCGCAGATCGTGCATCATGCGAACCTGCTGATCGACCGCACGGCCTCATTCCGGCGCGCTCATCCGAATGATTGGCAGGATGGCGTCGCGGGAATGGAGTTGCAGGTGGATGCGGGAAGCATGTTCGATCCAGACAGCCATTTTCTTTTCTGGAAGCCGGACACGCCGGTGCTGATGGAGCCGGAAGGGATGCCGTGGCGGCTCGATCCGGGCAATGACCTGATTTTGAACATGCACTTCAAGCCCTCAGGCAAACCGGAAACCATGCAGGCTGAGGTGGGGCTGTATTTCACAGATAGGCCCCCGGAAAAACAGCCAATGCTGTTGCAACTGGAGGATGACGAGGCGCTCGATATCCCGGCAGGAGCACGCGATTTTGTTGTCCAGGATGAGATGAAATTGCCAGTGGATGTCGACGTGCTGGGGGTGTATCCGCACGCGCATTACCTAGGCAAAGATTTACAAGGATATGCCATTCTCCCGACGGGCGAGAAGAAGTGGCTGATCTGGATTCGCAACTGGGATATCGACCGGCAATCAGTCTATCGCTATCGCAAGCCGGTGTTTCTTCCTAAAAAGACGGTGCTGCACATGCGCTACACTTATGACAATTCCAGCACCAACATTCACAATCCGAACGATCCGCCAGTGCGCGTGAGGGCAGGGAACCGCTCGGTGGATGAGATGGGGCATCTGTGGCTGCAGGTGCTGCCGGTGAACCAGCGTCTGGGCGGGCTTGATCCGCGCATTCTGCTGGAACAGGAATGGATGCAGAACAAACTGCGCAAGAATCCGAAGGACACGATTGCGCTGTTCAATCTTGCCGGCGCATACATGGGCGAGGGTGATTATCAGAAGGCGGCCGCTACTTATCAGCGCGAGCTTGCAGTTGACTCCGGTGATACGCGGACGTTGACGGCCCTGGGCGTTGCCTATGAAAAGGCGGGTGATTCGCAGCAGGCGGTTGAGGCCTATCAAAAGGCAATCAGTCTTGATTCAGGATCGATGGATGCCCAGTTTGATCTAGGGCGTCTTGAGTTGAACCACGACAATGTGGCACGTGCCGAGGAGCAGTTCAGAGCCATCCTACGGCAGACGCCGGACGATGCCAGCGCGCATAGCGGCCTGGGTCTGGCATTGCTGAAGGAGCAGGAGCCGGAAGCGGCGCAGGCGGAGTTCGACAAGGCGCTGAAGCTGAATCCGCAAGATGCTACAGGGCTCGATGGCTCGGCGCAGCTCGCGATTGCGTCGGGTAATCCCGCGCACGCTGTCGATCTGCTCGAAGACGCGGTCAAGCAGGATGGCAAGGATGCGGAAATGCGCGAGCATCTGGCGATGGCCTATGTTCAGACAAATCGTTTCGGCGATGCTGCCACGCAATTGAGGGCCGCAACAACAATAACACCGGATGATCCAATGGCTCACGCCCTGTTGTCACAGGTGCTCACTACTACAGGGCAGCTGCAGGATGCAATTCTGGAACAACAAAAGGCCCTGCAACTGAACTCGAATGATGCCGACGGCTGGAATAACCTGGGTGTGCTGGACGCTAGAGAAGGGAAAACAGCAGAAGCGCGCGAGGCTTTCGAGCATGCGCTGAGGCTTGAGCCAAATCACGCCCAGGCGCGAGCGAATCTCGCGCGCTTACAGGCCAGTGCAGGAAAGTTTTAGCACTTCCGATTTGCGCAGCAGAAGCGTCATTGTGGAACGTTTGCGCGCCCTATGGCTCATTTTTTCGGAATGAAGAGATCCACCGGTGGGGTAATTTTATACGTCTGGGCGAAATTGCGTTGATTCAGCCCCATGCTCAGGCGTCCGCGCGAATCGATGTAGAAGAGCGGCTTGCCGATTGGCACATCGCTGAATGTCTTCTTGAAAGGAAATTCGTATTTGTGTCCGTTCAGCGTAACCGGAACGGTATCACCGAGCTGATAGCCAAGTTTAGCAAACGTGTCGGCAGGAACATTCAGAATCAGGTTTCCGAAAGGTCCATCCGTCCCAATCACTTGCCCATTCAGTCCTTTATCATCCACAGTTGCGTAATGAACGTCGATGCGCACCAGCTTTGAAACGTCCAGTTCGGGTCCGGCCTGGGTCCAGTCGTCACCGCGTGCCAGGTGCGCGCCTGCTGGCGAGAAAATATCGCGCCCGTGAAATGTTGAAGAGAGTTTGGCTCCGATCATCCATTCGGGGTTGGTGATTTCGCGCGCGCCTTCAATGCCGTCGCGGTCCTGTACCAGAGTTAGCAGACCGTTATCCGGAAGCACGAAGTATTGGCCTACTTTAGATTTGGCGATAATAGCCTTGCGGGTACTGCCGACGCCCGGGTCGACAACAACGACAAACACAGCGTCTTTTTGAAAATAGGGTGCTGAGCCTGCCAGAAATCGCGCGCCTTCGGCAATATCGAAGGGATTGACTTGGTGCGTAATGTCAATCACATGCACACCAGGCGCAATGCCATCCATGACTGTTTTGCAAATGCCAACGGCGTCATCCCGTACATCGAAGTCTGTCATAAACCCAATGGTGTGCAGCGGGGCAGGTGGCATAGTGGTCTGCACCGTGTTGCAGCCTGAAGAGATGAGGCAGAACGCCAGCATCGAAAAGGACAGCAGGGACTTACGCAGAGTAGAGGTCAAGGCTAGATCTCCTGAATAGAAAGCAGGGATGGCGTTGCTAATGACTGTATCAGGTGCCCTGGCAGGACAAAGCAAAAGCGATGATAGTATTGCCGTGCTGCCCGGTTGCAGCCTCGACACTGTGGTCAACTCGGTTTCTAAAGCGTCCGTCTCAATGCGCATCTCGCAAGCCGCGATTTCTGCTTCGCTTGCGCCGTGATAGCAGAGCTCGCATACCCCAAGGCCGTCTTCGGAACGGACTGGCGGGCCAAAGACGCGGCAGGTCATAGGTCGCGCGCCGTACAAATCGCACATTCCTGTTTCCGGGTCCAGCACCGGACATACTTCATCGTTTGCAAAGTCGGCAAATCGCTCCTGGGCTTCTGCAGATTCGTCGAGGATACCTGTCTGCGGGTTACCGGGAAATTCATCTGCAATACGCTCAACTGACTGCCTCACCCGTTCAAGTAAACGCCCAGCTCGCGCCGGATCAACTTCCTCAAGCTGCCGGAGCCCAGTGCGCAGGCGTTCAGCATCGAGCTGGCTGATGGCAAACGCTCCTACACAGCATTGCGTGCATCCCGGGTGGCACACCAACCACTCGCGGCTGCGGCGCGCTGTGTCGGCCAGGGCGGCATCGATGATCTGCACAAGTTGCTGATCGCCGGAGGGGAGCATGATTCAAGCATAGCCGGAAAATAGATGCAAACCTGCCATGGATTCTGATGGGAAGGCATCCCACCTGATGGGTTGTATTCTGTCATCAACTACCCGCAGGAGATTTGCTTGTTGCCAACAATTTGCTCATGGAAGCGGAAGAGCATCTCCGTTTTTCGTGTTGTTTTCGTTGCGCTATTTCTTTTGGTTGCGGCCGGACAGCTTTTGGCGCAGGACAATTACGAGATTCAGGTCTATGGTTCCGACACGGTCGCGCCTAAAACCACGATGGTTGAGTTACACAGCAATTTCACGGTGGATGGATCGAAACCCATTCCGGGCTCGGAATACACCGCAGACGGAACATATCCAACAAACCATGCGCTGCATGAAACCGTTGAAATTACGCAGGGTCTTACCAATTGGTCGGAGGTTGGTTTTTACATCTTCACCAGCGCGCGCAGCGGACAGGGCATTCAATGGGTGGGGGATCATATCCGTCCGCGCGTGCGCGCCCCAGACAGTTGGCACTGGCCAGTAGGTGCGAGCCTCTCGATGGAAATTGGTTATCAGCGGCGCGATTTTTCGACCGACACGTGGACCTGGGAGATTCGGCCCATCATTGATAAACAGATTGGACGCTGGTACTTTTCGCTGAATCCAACTCTGGACAGGTCGTTTCACGGCGAGAGTGTTTCGCAGGGCGTTACCTTTTCTCCCAACGTCAAAATCAGTTATGACTTCACAAAGGTCATCGCGGGCGGGCTTGAGTACTACGCTTCGTACGGGCGACTCGGCGACTTCGACAATTTTCACGACCAGCAGCAGCAGTTTTTCCCTGCGATCGATCTCAATGTCTCTCCGAAATGGGAGATCAACTTCGGCGTAGGCATAGGCCCAACAGCAGCCACCGATCATCTAATTGTCAAAGGAATCATTGGCAGGCGATTTGACTGGTCGGGCCATCATGAACATGACAGAGGTGTGAATTCACAATGAGCGCGGGCATCCATGTTGCGGCGGGCGATTGCGTGTTCGTGCTCACGGGCGCGGGCATCAGCGCGGAGAGTGGCCTTCCTACGTTTCGCGACAGCGATGGCTTATGGAGTGGTCATCGCGTGGAAGACGTAGCGACTCCGGAGGCATGGGAAGCAAACCCGGAACTGGTCTGGCGGTTTTACTCCATGCGGCGGCGCGACGCGCAAAGGAGTGAGCCCAACCCCGCGCACCATGCCTTTGCCGCGCTCGAATCGCAGATTGGAGACAGGTTCTTTCTCTGCACGCAGAATGTCGATGACTTGCATGAGCGCGCCGGATCGCGCAATCTGGTCCACATGCATGGAGAACTTTTCTCCTCGCGTTGTGAGTCGGAATGCGGCGCTGCTGCTATCGCTGACAAGAATCTCTACGAATCGATTACGCAGATCCCAACCTGCTCCTGCGGCGCCCGGATTCGACCGAACATTGTCTGGTTTGGTGAGTATCCGCTGGAAATGGACCGCATCATGCGCGAGATCGATCGTTGCAGTGTAATGGTCGTTGTTGGCACGTCGGGAAATGTTCACCCGGCAGCAAGCTTCGTGCACTGGGCCAATCAGCGCAATTTGCCGGGAGAAGCAAAAGTCAGGACATATTACATCGGGCCGGAGCCGCCGCTGAACGCGAGTGCATTCACGGAGGTCATCCTGGGCAAGGCTGGCGAGGTGCTGCCGGGACTTTTTACAGTTGAGGCATAGGCATTGAGGCGTTTGCCAAAGCTGCGCATCTCCGGGTAGCTTATAGAGTTTTGACGCCATTGCGTCAGGGAGACGTGATGTCATCCTCCGCGCTCAAGTATCAGTCGGGATTCGGGAATGAATTTGCCACCGAAGCGGTCTCTGACGCTCTGCCGCAGGGACAGAACGCGCCACAGAAGCATTCGCTGGGCCTTTACACAGAGCAGTTCAGCGGAACGTCTTTTACTTCGCCGCGGCATGTCAACCGGCGCACCTGGACTTACCGCATCAGGCCATCAGTAACGCACAAGCCGTATGAGGAGCATCCTGCGGGATTGATCCGCAGCGGGCCGTTTACTGAAGTTCCCACGCCGCCCAATCAGCTTCGCTGGGACCCTCTGCCTGTTCCGTCTGAACCCACGGACTTTATCGACGGCATCATCACGCTTGGCGGCAACGGCGATCCCGCGATGCAGACCGGAGTCGGCATTCACGTCTATGCCATCAACAAGTCGATGGACGACCGCTTCTTCTACAACGCGGACGGAGAATTGCTGCTGGTTCCGCAGGATGGCGCGCTGCGTCTCCATACGGAGCTGGGCATAATTGGCGCTGCTCCGGGAGAAATCTGTGTGCTGCCGCGCGGGTTGAAATTCCGCGTCGTACTTGAAGAAAAATCCGCGCGGGGATACATCTGCGAGAACTACGGGCAGCAGTTTCGTCTGCCCGAGCTTGGCCCGATCGGGGCCAATGGATTAGCGAACGCGCGCGACTTTCACTATCCCATTGCTGCATATGAAGATCGCGAAGGTAGTTTCCGGATTATCAGTAAATTCCTGGGCAATTTGTGGAACGCGGAGATCGATCATTCACCGCTGGACGTAGTTGCCTGGCATGGCAACTACGCGCCTTATAAATACGACCTGAAGAACTTCAACTGCATCAACACGGTTTCCTTTGACCATCCTGACCCATCGATCTACACGGTGCTCACCGCGCCCAGCGTCATAGCGGGCACGGCGAATGTAGACTTCGCCATCTTTCCGCCGCGCTGGATGGTGGCCGAGCACACCTTCCGGCCGCCGTGGTTCCATCGCAATATGATGAATGAGTTCATGGGACTTATCTTCGGGCAATATGATGCGAAGACCGAAGGCTTTGTTCCCGGTGGAGCGAGCCTGCACAACTGCATGGCTGGACATGGACCGGACGCGGAGACATTTGAGCGCGCCAGCTCCGCAGGGTTGAAGCCGCAGTACCTGGGGAACACGCTGGCCTTTATGTTTGAGACGCAGCTGGCCGTGCGCCCTACGAAATTCGCTCTGGAGACAAAAATTTTGCAGCACGAATACTACGAGTGCTGGCAGGGGCTGAAGAAGCACTTCAAATGACAGCCATACACTCTCTGCTCGCAGGAGTCATCGACTATGCGGGACTTTTTCCGCCAGCGTCGCTCGATATGCAGACATCTGTACGCAACTACTCCGCGTATCGGGCGAGTGATGAAGCGTGGATGCTGGGACGCTTCATTGTTCCGGCGCAAAGGCTGGTGGAGTTCTCAGCGGCATTTTCTGAAACATGCTGCGACGAGCAAATGTCTCCCTGGCTGTTAAGTGTTCTGAGCACGGGCGATGCAAATGAAGACGCGCGTTTCATCGAGGCATTCAATGAAGGCGCGGCTTTTCTTGATGCGATTGAACTCAAAACGGCTGATGTCGTGCAGGCGGAACGGCAGTTACGTTTAGTGCCGTCGGGCATGGCCGCTTACGTCGAGTTTCCCCTGGGACTCAGTGACGGGATTTTTCCTGTGCTTAAACAATTTGAAGCGAGGGCAAAGATTCGCACCGGCGGCATTACGGCGGACGCGATTCCCGAAGCGCAGAAGGTAACGAAATTTCTTGTCGCGTGCGCAAAGGCCAGAGTTTCATTCAAAGCCACTGCGGGATTGCACCATCCGCTGCGTTCGGCTCAGAAGCTCACTTATGAGGAAAACAGCGCCACTGCCATCATGCATGGGTTTATCAATCTATTTGTAGCAGCGATGGTTGCATATCGCGGTGCGGCTGTCGAAGAAGTGATGGAGGCGATCACAGAGGAATCGCCTGGCGCATTTCAATGGAAAAAGAACACGCTGATATGGCGAAATCACCGCTTCTCAGAAAAGCAGATCAAAGAGACGCGCGAGAATTTTGCCATTGGATTCGGTTCCTGCTCTTTCATTGAGCCGGTTCATGATCTGAAAGCGCTGAGGTGGCGCTGACGATGGAAACAAGCTGGGTCGAGTCCGCGAATGGCAACGCAACGGATTTTCCCTTGCAGAATCTGCCGTTCGGAGTGTTCTCCACTCGCGGTTGTGATTCGCGTATCGGCGTAGCAATCGGCGATAAGGTGCTCGACGTGCGCGCCTGCGCCGAGCAGGGGCTTCTGCGTGCCTTAAATCCGGCGCTTCAGCAAGTATGTACCGCGCCGACACTTAATCGCCTTATGTCGCATGGACGACGGGCTTCAACAGCATTGCGCATACGGCTTACTGAGTTGCTTCGGTCAGATGCTGTGGCGGAAATACGCAACAAGGTCGAGCGGCTCCTGCGTCCGGCTGCAGAAGTCACCATGCACCTGCCTGCCATCATCGGAGATTACACTGATTTCTACGCATCGATTTATCACGCGGGTAATGTCGGCAAGTTGTTCCGTCCTGAGAATCCGCTGCTTCCGAACTACAAATATGTGCCCATTGGCTATCATGGCCGCGCGTCTTCCATTATTGCTAGCGGAGCGGAAATCAAACGGCCCAGCGGCCAGACAAAAGCGCCAGATGCTGAATATCCTAATTTCGGCCCGACACGTCTGCTCGATTACGAACTTGAGGTTGGCTTCTTTGTGGGCGAGGGCAATGCTCGCGGTGCTGTCATTCCTCTGAGCGGGGCAGAAAGCCACATCTTCGGGCTTTGCCTGGTGAATGACTGGTCGGCACGCGACATTCAGGCATGGGAGTACCAGCCGCTGGGGCCATTTCTGGCCAAGAATTTCGCCACGACCATTTCTCCATGGATTGTGACGATGGATGCGCTGGAACCGTTCCGCGTTCCGGCATTCGAGCGCGATGCGGGAGATCCCAAGCCACTGCCTTATCTCAGCGCTGAAGCAAATGAGCAGAGCGGTGGATTCGACATTACGCTCGAAGTCTGGCTCTCGTCGCAGCGCATGCGCGACGCAGGTCAACAGCCCGTGCGCTTGAGCAAGGGCAATACACGCGATTTGTACTGGACGCTGGCACAAGTGCTTACGCACCATGCGAGCAACGGGTGTAATTTGCAGCCTGGTGATTTGCTGGCATCGGGAACGGTCTCTGGTCCAGTGAAAGAATCCGTGGGATGCCTGCTGGAAATGACACGGCGAGGAGTGGAACCAATTCCGCTTCCGGGCGGCGAGATGCGAAAATTTCTTGAAGATGGAGACGAGGTTGTTTTTCGCGGATATTGCGAACGGAAAGGCCATCCGCGCATCGGCTTCGGCGAGTGCCGCGGTGTGATTCTTCCCGCTTTATGAATTACAGGTTCAGAATTTCCACTACGTTTCGGACTGCGGCTTCAGGCGTTACGAAGCGGATATATTCGCGCCCTTCAACGCCACCCATGGGTATCTCGGCTTTGCGGAATGTCATGCCGCTACGCGTTTCTTTTTCAAGAGCGACATGCACTTCGCGCGCGCCGGTCGTCTCCAGAATCGACAAGACATTGTGCTGGGTGATTCCACAGCCGGGCATGACGATGATGCGATCTTTTGCAGCTTTCACCATCTTTGCCACCATCGATGCGCCGTCTACGACGGAAGGCTCGCCTCCGGAGGTCAACACGCGTGCTGCGCCAGTGGAAATCACGTCTTCGAGTGCTTTCAGCAGATCGCGCGACACGTCAATGGCGCGATGAAAGGTGACCGGCAACGGACGCGCCAGATCGACAACTAGTCGCGTGCGTTCAACATCAACAGTGCCGTCGGCGCACAACAGCCCCAGCACAATGCCGTCCGCGCCAAGCTCTTTTGCGATGTGAATATCGTGCTGCATCGACGCGAATTCCGAGTCGGTATAAAGAAAATCGCCGCCACGTGGACGAATCATCACATTGATGGCGATCTTTGCATTTTCACGCGCGGCGCGAATGGTTCCG
>NZ_DASQIX010000070.1:0-16405 GCF_035631355.1 Alloacidobacterium sp. | reverse complement strand
AGGCCAGCTTTGGTCGCGGCCCCATAGCTGGCCGAGACGCGAAATTGGTTGTAATTCGACGTGGCATTTGTGATGGGAGTCCGCGACGGCCCGGGTGTAGATGGAGCTTCAGGCGCATTCAGATGGAAATCGCCCGCCATGAGGGAGTAGTCGCCTTTTTTGTACTCCGCAAACACGTTGCTAGCGGTAATCCGACCCAGCCGCGGGTCATAGTCCAGGTCCCACTCCAGCCCTGTCGATGACGAAGTCTGCATGTTCAGACGTGAGATGACCGGCGAAAACGTCCGCGGTCCGGTGAGAAAGGCAACTCCGGTCAGGTCAAGCGTCGTAGTCAGAACATTTCGCGTCCCCGGGGTGACTGCCCCGCCAAAATCCTTGTCATAAAAATACTTCTGCGCCAGTCGCCACGAGAGCCGGTCTACCGTTCCGCCTCCGCAAAGCTCGTCCGGCCCCAGCGCTTCGTCGCCCTTGCAGGGATGCGGTTGCGTATGCCGCACGAAGAAACGCTGCGTCAGCGAGAAATCAAGCTCGCTGGTATCGCTCGCAATGTCCACGTCGTCAAAGCGCAGCACTGAATTGAAATTGTCGATGCCCGCAACATAGTGATACTGGAAATCCGGTTCGATGGCGTGGCGCAGATCGCCGCCCAGCAGACGCGTCAGCCAGGGCGCGGTAAAGTCGCGCTCGATGGCCGGCGGGCGGATGTCGATGCCCGCTTCAAAGTCCTTGCGGTTCAGACTGGCGTCGCGCACGCTGGGAACAATGCCCAGCGGCGCCGGGTTCTGGCTTTTGCTGTAGAAGGTGTCGCGGACGGCGACTTCCGGGCGGAAGGTCCAGCCATCCGCGGAAAAGGGCAGGCTCAGGTGTGGGTAGAGATCGACGCGTGGAACACCGTGGGCCTTGAACGTCGCCGTGTTCATAACGTTTGCCGGCTCTGAGCGCGCGAGCACCGCAACCGAGGCAATGCCGCCCCACATCAGAGGTGTGGTTCCCAAGTATTGGTCTTCGCCCTCCAACTCAAGCGCGGGCAGATGCAGAATGCGAATTTCCGCGTTGGTGGTCGAGTTTTGAAAGCTCTGGTAGCGGTCAAAGATCAGGTTTTCCGCGAAGCCATTCAGGGCGTGCGCGCCGAAAAGCTGCGACTTGACCTCGGAATTAATGGCGATGGCATAGCTTTCCTCAAACGCCTGGCGATACGCATAGGAACTTAGGTATTCGGCGTCAATAATGCCGCGTGTGTGCCGGTCCCAGTCGCGGCGGCCATCCACCAGCAAATCGGTCCCGCCCTGGTTTTGCGGCTCCGGCAGGCGATCAAACAAAGCATGATAGCGGACATTGAAGAAGTCCTCGCCCAGGCCGCGATAGCGGTACATCGCCATCGGCGAGAAGCCGCGCCTGGAAAAGTATTCTGTTCCAATGGTCAGATCGGAGTTGCGGCTCAGGGCAAAATAGACTTCCTCACCCATAATGAAGCCTTTGGTCGTGCTGTTGCCGAGGATCGGCAGCAGAATTCCGGAACTGCGGGTCTCCTCGCTCACCGGATGCGTGACATAGGGTAGATACAGCAATGGCATACCCAGCAGTTGAAACCAGGTATTGCGGGCGCTGGCCGTGCCGTTCGCTACATTGATGCCTTTTGAGAGCAGCCTCCAATCAGGCTTCGGCAGCCTGCAGGAGGTCATGGTGCCATCAATCACCTGGTAGCGTCCCGGCCCCAGCTTGATCAACTCGCGCCCCGTAATGGCAAAGGGATTGGGCGAACTGAAGACCATCCGGTTGTGCGGGCCGACGGACGCGACCCCGAGCGTGCCCACCACATCGTAAAAATGGGCCGTGTCCTGTTGGAGATTCATGACCCCATGCGTGGCCGTGATATGCCCGTTGTCCGGGCCTCCGTCCACGATCAGGTGGCCTTCGGCAGTCACTTCGCCGGTTTCACGGTTGTATGTGATCGTGTCAGCCTGCACCGTGTAGTTCTTGTAGTAGATGAGGACGTTGCCCGCCAGCGTATATACATTGTTCTGCTCGCGCTGTGTGTTGGCGTGAATCTCAACCGGCACTCCAGACAGCGGCGCGGGAATGACCTTCGCGACAGGAATTTCGGCAGACGGGTCATCTGGAAGCGCTCCCGCATCCGGAGGAAACTGCTTCGTTACTGCCTGCGGCCACAGCTGCGGATGACACAGGCAAAGCAGCGTGATACATAAAAAGATGCGGGCTCTCATCACGAGGGGCAAATCCGGAGTTCCCGGCGCACAACGTTCGCGCGCAGGGATGGAAATCTCAGCATAACAAAGCTCCGGATTGGTTCCCGGGCTGATTTCAAGAGCTGCCTTAAAGGGAGAAAGCCGCGCTGCTCTGGTGTATCACAACCCGTCCGCTTGCTGCTGTCGAAGATGTTTCGATAGGCGGGCCATACGTGTCTCCGCTGCCTCCGGTTCTCGACAAGAAGCATCCACAGAGATACGGGGAAATCCATTGAGTACATCGACCTCAAGCCTGCAATTTGATTCTGCCGCCAGCGCTCCAGTTTCATGGAAAGACGAAGTCAATGCCCGGCTGGCCGCGCACCGCACCCGCCGCGCGCGAACGCCAGACGGGCAAACGTCTCTGCCCGGCTTCGGGCCTGATGCTGAAAACGCGCCGAAGGGCAAGGCGAGCGTCGCTGCCCGCGTAGCCGAGCGCTACGCCCAAGCCCCAACATACAGCGAAATGCTGGCCGCACAGGCCGCTGCGACGCGCGCAGCCGAAGCCGCCGCTGAAGCAGCCGCGCAGGCCCATGCCGCAACCCAGGCTCATCTTGAAGCGCAGGCAGCCTTTGCCGAGTTCGAGACCGAAGAAGTCCACGGTACACCTGTATCAGAACCCATCCGTCCCGAAATATCCCGCCCCCTGATTACGGAAATTGTCGATCCCATTGAAGAAGCAACCGTCGCGCCCACGCAGCCGCTCCCGGCCAAGCTGATTGAGTTTCCGCGCGAGTTGATTGCCACGCGCAAGGCCCGCCCGCGTCTCGCTGAAGGCCCGTTGCGTGAGACCGCTACCGCGCCCGACGGCTCGCAACTTCGGATCTTTGAAGTCGAGCCGGAGACAATTTCCAAAGAGCCAGTGTCAGACGCCATGCTGCCCGAGTGGCACTCTATCCGCCTTGACGCCAAGCCACGCGAAGAGTATTACGCGCCCGAAGCAGCCGTCAGCGAAGCCCAGGGCCGCCTGGCCCCGCTTTTCGATCTCCCCCTGCAAACCGCCCCAGTCAGCGATCGCCTTATGGCCTCCATCGTGGACGCGGTGCTGGTCACGGCAGCCTTTCTGCTCTTTGTGCTGGTCTTCGTGGCTTGCACAGCGCATCCACCAACCGGCAAAACCGCGCTCGCCGCCGCAGGCAGCGTCCTGTTCGGACTCTTCGTCCTTTATCAGTGGCTCTTCTTCTCGTATCTCGACGCGACACCCGGGATGCGTTACGCCCGCATCGCACTCTGCACCTTCGACGACGAAAACCCGACGCGCAAGTCGATGCGCTTCAGGGTTGGCGCGCTGCTCCTGTCAGCCATGCCACTAGGCCTCGGCTTCCTCTGGGCCTTCTTCGACGAAGACCACCTCGGCTGGCACGACCGCATCACGCGGACCTATCAGAGGAGCTATCGATAGAACGTTATAGAAGAGCTATCAAGCCTTGCTCTCGTCCTGTGCTTATACTTAAAACAGAAAGCCATGAGCGGCACGCCAATCACAATCCGCAGATACACCGACTTTGACGAGATCAAGGCGGACGAGTACCGCTACTGGCAGAGTCGGCCCGCGCATGAGCGGCTGGACGCTGCCGCTGAACTCTCGATCATGGGGTATCAACTGAAGGAACCAACACGCGATGTTCAGCAGCGACTTCAAAGAACTCTTGTCCGCGTTCAACGAACACCACGTTAAATATCTCATCGTGGGCGGCTATGCGGTTGCTATCCATGCACAACCCCGCGCCACCAAAGACCTTGATATTTTTGTCCAGCCGAAAGCGAAGAATGCCGAAGCGGTCTATGCGGCCCTGGTGAAATTCGGAGCGCCTATGGCCGGCCTGAAACCGGCGGACCTTATCGATCCCAACTCTTTTTTCCGCTTGGGTGTCTCGCCGCAGATGATCGAAATTTTGCCACAAATTTCCGGTGTCAAATTCGATGAAGCTTGGCAGCGCCGCATCGAGGCCGTGATTGACGAGCAAACCGGCTTAAGGGCGTTTGTCATTTCCGCTGAGGATTTCATAACCAATAAACTCGCAGCAGCGCGATTGCAAGACTTGGCGGACGTTGAGGCCGTTCGCAAGGCAGCAGAGAGTCAAAGCTCGCAAACCGCAAAGAAAAAGCCTACGGAATCAGGGAGCGATCCTAATCCCAATCAGTAACCGCGCGGCGACTATCCCGTAAACGATAAGTTTCGGGACAATTCCCTGCCCCGCTGAAAACCCCGCTTGCCCGACAACCGTCGCTCGACGCATCTCCATTTGTGACAAATGGTAAGTTTTGCGACCTTCAGTGCTGCCCTGTAATGATTGCCTGGGCGATTTCATCAAGTGCCGTAGCTATCCCGGCGGCGTCCCCTGCGGGCACCGCAGGCTCCCCATACTCCATGTTTACCAGGAGCATCTTTGCTGGTGCGATCTGTCGGCAGACCGTCAATTGCAGTTGGCCGTTTGGCGCTGGCGCTTCCCAGGCAAAAGGTTCCCATTTGGCGCTGACATATGGAGGTGCTTTCTTGTGATTTGGATTGCTCTCTAACGGACAGGGCCCCGGCAATACTTTCGGCACAATCTTCAGTTCGGATGTTCCCGAAATACGAACAACCAGGTCACGTTTTCCGCTCGATCCTGGTAACGAAGTAGCTCCTGCGGCCCAAATCCCGGAACTCATCAATGCCGTAACTCCCATTACGGGCAGTTTCAATGAACCTGGCGCATACATCAGAGTCGACGTCTGTCGAGCGGAGTCTGCAATGGCCTGAAGCAGCGGTGCTAATTTCCAGCCATCGCCAGAGTTGGGTGCTGGACGAATCATGAATGCTAGCGCCGAGTTGCCCAAGTACAAGCAGGTCGACATTACTTTTCCCTGGTTCGGAGGCGGTGGCACTAAGACGCGTGAGTAGTACTCTTCGGGAATGAATTCGGGTCGCTGCACTAACTGGAACTTTACGGCTGCCTGAAGTGCCCCGAACATAGAATCACATTCGAACGGGAGGCTCATCACAAATTCGGCATGGGGCACTTTGTCATTCTGCTTCACAGTCACTTCAAATCCGGGGCTGCCTTTGTAATGAATAGCTGCGGGCCCAAGCCCCCCAGGCAGCGCAGGCGCGATTTCCCAGCCGCTCGGAAGCGGTACAAGCAGTGATGTCCCCGGTACCTGAGCCGCTTTGACCGAAGACGCCTGGTTGCCGACAGACTGGAGTGCAGCATATCCGGAAGTGCCGGCTGCGGTTCCGGCAAAAATGCTCCCAATTGCAATGATCACGATCTGTCGGAGCATTCACCCTCCACGCGGTTTGAATACCCGGACCATGAGGCTGCCGCAAAAAAGTGCGGGTGCGCCTCGGGCGGCGACTCAAAAAAAGCCAGATCTCGCACACTAGAAGGGAAGTTGATCGATAAAGCGCCGCAGAGACTCGCCTTTCAAACCAATCCATGGCCAAGAATTATATGCCAAGGCTGCCCTCCGAGACTGTTGGTGTCCTATAAAGGGTAAGTTGCGGAACGACCCATCTCATCCCGAAAAGGGAGGCCCGCAGCAGGATAAGATTGGGGGCATGTCCGGCCCCGTCAAATTTAGCTTCGTTCTCGTGGTGGCGCTGCTTTTCGGGAGCACCCTGACGTTCGCCCAATCCGCCCGTGACTACTACAACGAGCTTTATAAAGCGGGTGGCCTAGATCGAATGGCGGATGGCTACGTGTGTTTTGACGATGATCCAAAGCTAGAGACGATTTTCATCTTCGGGAAAAGTGAGACCTTGAAGCAATTTCTCATTAGTACCGGGGAATTCAAGAAAATGTCGAAAGCGCAACAGGCGGAGTTAAACCACGGATTTCTAAATACACGGGGATATGACAAGGGCGTACCGCAATCGGTTGAAGAAACCTATTCAGCGGACGGGACAAGTTGGACGACGGACCCCGGCATTATCAGTGGCCAGAAGATGCGTATGCGTCTCTCGATAGAATGGACCACCCTTCGCTATAGGCGAAGTGTTGAGTTTCTAAATCCAAACGGCACATTGAAAAGCGTTCCGATATCCCGCTACGGACGTTGTGAAGAAGTGTCACCCGATATTCGGCAAAAGGGCAATCCATAGATCGGTTGAAACAGTCTCTAAAAGGGTGAGTTTCGGGATAATTCGCGGAGCCGCTAAAGACGCGGGCGTGCACGTCCCGAAAGTCTGTCCCCAAAGGAACCATCATCGGCGCAAATGACATTCTGATCGTGGCACACGCGCTCGCAGCCTAATCTGCTTTGGTCACGGACAACATGCCAGGAATTCCGCCGCAGGGATTGAACGTCGAAAATTGGCTTCGGTCTCGAAATAAAATTACCGATATGAGCTCTGCGCCTGCTCCGCCGCAACCGCGGCCCCAATCACAGACAGCGAAGCGTCTTCCGGCAGCACTTCCAGCGTATAGCTCTGCAGCGGACTCATCTTCACCATTTCGTAGAGATATTGCTTGAGACGTGTGATGTCGAGCCGGGAAATATCGCGCCCGGTGAAGTAAAACTTGCCCGGCCCTTCAAGATGGATCTGCGTGGCTGTGGCCGCGGCCAGAGCGCGGTGATAGCGCTCGACAAATTCCAGACAACGCTTGTCACCCTTCTTTGCTGCAGCGAAAACTTCGTCAGGTTCGAGGTCGAGGAAGCGCAGCCGCATGGCGCGATGCCCCATGATCCCCTCAAGATGGCCTTTTCCGCCGCAGCCACAATAGTTTTCCTTGGGGTCGAGAGAGACAATGGCGTGACCGCCCTCCCACGGGCCTTCCGCATACGGATAGCGCCCGAAACCGATGCCGTTGCCGATGGTCCAGACACGAATAAGCCGATCGAGATGGCCGCGCGTGGCAGCAAGGCCAGCAGCAGCGGCATCAGCGTCGTTGAAGACGCTGACACGCGCAGCCACGCCGCGCGCTTTCAGCCCTGCCTGGACTGTGTCTACGACGCGCGCGCCTTTTAGCTGCGGCAGGTTCGGCGAGTCCTCAACTACGCCGCTGCGAATGATGCCCGGCATGGCCACGCCGATGGCGTCAATCTGCGTTCCGTCGGGAATAAGGGCCCTGATCTCATCGCACATGCTTTCGCAAAGAGCATCGGCAGGAACCTCAATGAGGCCGCTGGCGTCGTCCATGTTTTCTGGGAACCTGCGTGTGCTGCCTGTGATCTTGTGATCTTCAACGAAGCCGGATCGGATGGCTTCCGTCATCACAACGCCGATGGTCTTTGCCATGTTTGCCCTCTTTCACTCCCGCCGCGCGCTATTCAAATCGGGCCAGACGGTTGATGCCGTTAAAAGCCGCCGCCTTATAGCACTCTGCCAAAGTGGGATAGTTAAACACTGAATCGATGAAGTAGTCTACCTTGCCGTTTAAAGCCATGACAGCCTGCCCGATATGGACAAGCTCCGCCGCGCCCTCGCCGATGATGTGCACGCCAAGAATCTCCCGCGTGTCGCGGTGGAAGATCAACTTCAGCCGTCCTGTAGTGTCGCCGCGAATCTGCCCGCGCGCGATTTCTCGGTAATATGCAACGCCCACTTCGTAAGGCACGTCCTCTTCCGTAAGCTGCTCTTCGGTCTTGCCGATGAACGAAATTTCCGGAATGGTGTAGATGCCATATGGGTAGAAGCCGGGGTTGGACTGCTCATTGTCGTCGCCATAGGCGCGCGCGATGGCGATGCGGCCCTGTTCCATCGAGACCGAGGCCAGGCTGGGGAAGCCGATCACGTCTCCTACAGCGAAAATATGCGGAACTTTCGTCCGGAAGTCCTTGTCCACCGGAATGCGCCCGCGCGAATCGGCTTCGATACCCGCAGCGGACAGATTTAGTTCGTCGATATTTCCCTGCCGGCCAACAGCATAGAGCAGAGCGTCGCCAGAGATGCGCTTCTTGCTTTCGAGGTTCGCAACCACTCCGCCGCTCGGCCCTTCTTCGACGCTCTCCACCTCCTCAGCCAGACGCATGGTGACGCGACTGTCGCGCAGGTGATAGCTGAGGGCCTCTACGATCTCCTGATCGGCGAATTCAAGCAGCTTGGGCCGCTTTTCCACCAGCGTCACGCGTACCCCAAGTGCGGCGAACATGCAGGTGTATTCGACACCGATTACGCCGCCGCCGACCACGATCAAGGTCTTGGGTAGCTCTGGCAGCTCCAGCACCTGGTCGCTGTTGATGATGGTCTTGCCGTTGATGGGGACTTTCGGGCTGCTGGCGGGCTTGGTGCCAACGCCGATAACAATGTTTTCCGCGTGAAAAGTATTGGTGCCGCGCGTCCCATCGACTTTGATCGTATTGGGATCCACGAAGCTGGCTACGCCGCTCAGCACATCCACACCGTTTCGGGAAAGCTGCGCTTCCGTTACATCGATCTCGGTCTTGATGACGTGCTGCACACGGAAAGCAAGATCGGACATCGTGATCTTCTCTTTCACGCGGTAGTTCATGCCGTAGATCGAGCGGTAGGTGTAGCCGGAAAGATGCAACACAGCCTCGCGCATCGTCTTGCTAGGGATGGTGCCGGTGTTAATGCAGACGCCGCCTACCACGCTGCGCATTTCCACCAGCGCAACACGCTTCCCCTTCTTGACCGCGGAAACTGCAGCGCGTTGTCCGGAGGGGCCAGAGCCGATGACGAGCAAATCGAATGTGTCCATGAGGATTCCGCGGTATTCAGAATTCGTTCAGGTGCAACAGACTACTGTAACTCTGCTATCGGCATGTTTTGGTAAATGCGTTGGGCGCTTCGGTGAATCCCGTGCGTTTTGTGCGCCATTTCCCGAAAGGAGATTCTATGCCTAAACCACTACACTTTGAAAAGATGCAGCTCTACGCCATTACTGACCGCACGCTCTTTCCAAGTGTAGAAGAACTGGTAAGGCAGACAGCATTATGGGCCAAAGGCGGCGTCGATTTCATACAGATTCGGGAAAAAGATCTTGCGGCGGAAGAACTGTATGCGCTGTCTGTCCGGATCGTTCATGCCGTCAAAGCCACCGGAGGCCACACTCGCGTCTTGCAAAATGGCTCTCCCGAAATCGCAGCCGAGACAGGTTGTGATGGCTTCCATCTGACAGCGGGTTTACCAAGCACCGCCATTGCAGCTGCCAAGACGGTCGTGAGCCGGGTCGTCGCCAATCCAGTCATCAGCATTTCCTGCCACACCGTCCCAGAGATCGAGATCGCGCGCGATGCGGGCGCGACGCTGGCCCTCTTTGCGCCGGTATTTGAGAAGCAATCCGGCCCGGAGATTGTTTCCGGACAAGGACTGGATGCACTCGCTCATGCATGCCGCGTCGCTGCTCCGATGCCTGTGTTTGCGCTTGGCGGGGTCACGGCAGAGAATGCACAAAAATGCATCCAAGCAGGCGCTACTGGTATTGCTGGTATCCGGCTTTTTGCGCACCATGAGTGGCGCAACTTATGTCTGTCTGGTTAAGAACTACTTGCCTGCCGGAACATCAGGCGGAAGCGCGCGGTTGCAGTCCCGAAGCCATTCCAGGGTGACGCTCTTGGCGGCTTTCGCTGGAGCGCTTTCGTCCACATCCGGCATAAAAATCTCAAGCCCGGCCTGGCTGGTCATGCGCGTATAGCCTCGCACCAGCTGCGCCTGATAGTTCACCAGGTCGAGATCGAACCACGAGTCGTGGGAGGCATCGATCATGGTGAGGTCCGCATAGCGCATGATGAGCTTGCCGAAGCCGATGGTGCCTCCGTTGAGCCGCAGGAAATTATGCCATTTTGCCAGTTGGGCGTCGTTATCTGGAGCGTTGCCATAGACGACCACAATATCGGGAGGCTTGACCTTTACGGCGGTGAGTTGTCCGCGAATGTGCGGGGGCGGAAGTACTCTAGTCGTGTCGAAAATAATGTCGTTTCCTGCCACCACGATGCCCGGAATGTTCGTCGAGCGCACGAGGTCAGAAAGTGCAATGTGGAAACCACCCAGAAGCCCTTTCAGCGGAATTTTCAGCACATTGATTTTCGCCGCGTGGAACTCAACAAAGCCGTCCTGCGTGTAAGTGAGCGTGCCTTTGAGCTCAACCGGAATTGAAAAGATTTTGTGGACGGTTCCGCGCAGCCTGATCTGGTCGCCGTCGGGTTCAATGGAAATCTTTTTAAGCGGAGCGTCAGGCGGCGCGCTGGCATTGAGGTAGTTGGCAATATCTCCGATATTGGCGTTGATTACGCCTTTCTGAATGTCGAGGACGAAAGAATCGGGATCGTCGAAAGAGGGAGTGATCTGCGGATTCGTCCGCACCATTTGCCCGCGAATCCATCGGATATAAATGCAGAAATTCGGGCCTTTGCGCAACCGGATGTTGTGAGCATAGAGCATGGTAGGCGTAAGGTCATCGCCCTCCCTGGTCACTGTGGCCTCTGCAGAAACAGGCGCCGCCACTGCTACAGCCTTCGCCCGGGAACGCCGAAGGCTCCAGATGAGGCCGAAAACAATGATCGCGGCAACAACGAGGAAAAGAAGAACAACGCGAGGGCGAGACACTACGTCCTCTTAGAGTATCGGCCCTGACAATTAGTTGGATGCGAGCCGGGAATTCCTGTCTCACCCGATTGAGATGAAGCCTGGGCTATTGGTTGAAACGCGCGTAACCCAGGCCCTCATATCAGCCGACTTTGTCGTAAACCGCAGTGGTTGGCTCGTTGACGCCTACGGAACTGCCTTCCTCGGTCAGCGTTTTGCCGTCAGCGGAGACTGTCTGCTTTCCTTTGTAAATCGGCTTGCCTTTGAGCTTTTCGATGAGCGTAAAGTTGCGCGGACCCGTTTTGGTGAGCGACAGGGTCAAGCCATCCGGGACCGTCGGTCCGGTTGGCGTTGCCTCAGTACCGTCAGTTTTCAATGTGACCGTAGCCTTGAGATCAGGCAGAGCCCAGGTCAGCGAACCGTCGCCATTGTCTTTGATCTCGTAGCCGGTCGGTGAACTCAAAGTGGTTTTGGTATTGCGCCAGCTGCCCAAAAAGCCTTTCGTTCCGGAGGTGCGAGCATAGGTCGAAGTGTCGTTGAAGCTGTCCCCGTTCGGTTTTGTTCCTTGTGCGGTGTACTCCAGGGTCTTGCCGTCAGCCGACAGCTTGAGGGTGTCTGTAGAGAGCAATGTCGAACCTTTCTTCAGAACAGCTTGCCATGTATTGTCGTCAACTTTGGTCCACTGGGCCGTATTGCCCATGGAGGTTGTTGTGTCGCTGCCGTCGAGCTTGAATGTGTAGCTCATACCGCCAGATGTGAATTTCACTGCATCACCGGGCGCAGGCGCGAAGTGCATCGTGTCGC
Organism: Alloacidobacterium sp.; assembly: GCF_035631355.1. NCBI lineage: Bacteria > Pseudomonadati > Acidobacteriota > Terriglobia > Terriglobales > Acidobacteriaceae > Alloacidobacterium > Alloacidobacterium sp. The sequence continues at coordinate 4,885 of NZ_DASQIX010000070.1, read as the reverse complement.
CGGTAATCTTGCTCTTTTCCTGGTTGAATTTCCATGTTCCGGCAAGTGGACTTTGTGCCAACGCACTGGCCGTCAACAGTAGAACGGCAGCTGTTGCGAATCTTGAAGTAATGGGTCTCATTTAGGTCGCTCCAGTTCGAGGTGTTACTTCTATTGCCTGCAAGGAGCATTGCGAACCGTGACATCAGCGCGGAGCGTGGGTGCGACGAGCAGGAAAGGCGGTCGCGTCTGGGAGAGCTTCCTGCAGGCTTTTGGAAGCGGGGGTATGATCCTCCCGCGGAAGCATTGTGGGCAATGGAAAAGTGAAGAATCTGCGGAAATCTGCCATTTGACCCACAAGGCTCCTCGTCCTTAACCTTGAATCAGACCTTTCCCAAAAACTGCGAGGCTTGCCATGCTGATTACTATTCCCGATCTTGAGCGGGAGCCGCTTGTATTTGACGTTTCCCTCGCACCGGGCGAAATCGATTACGGCGAAGAGGTCAAACAATCCGGAACACTTGGAGTGGCCGGACGGGCCGATCTGATCGAGGAACATCGGGGGCCGCGCCAAGTCGTGCCCGACATTCGGCTGCGTGCGGGGTATCAGGGGAAAGTTGAAGTGGCCTGCGCCCGCTGTCTTGAGCCAGTAGAACATGATTTAAAAGGCGATTTTGACCTCATTTTTCGCCCATTAGGTGTAGATTCAGGCGCTTCCGACCATTCCATTACCACGGATGAGACGGAAATCGGTTATTATCAAAAGAGCGGCCTTGTGCTTGAAGATGTTCTGCGGGAGCAGGTGCTTTTATCCCTGCCTGCCAAAACGCTGTGCCGCCAGGACTGCAAAGGACTTTGTTCGCATTGCGGACAGAACCTGAACTCCAAAGCCTGTGCCTGCGATGCTGCCCCGGTTGATCCGCGCTGGGCGGCATTATCGGACTTAGGCAGCCGGATGAAGTCATAAGCCTTTTGCCTGCCTCGGGACAATCCCGGCGGGCTGTTTGTTTGAAAGGAATCTGCAATGCCGAATCCAAAGCGGCGCCACTCAAAGGCCCGCACCTCCAAACGTCGCGCGCATGACGCGCTGACTGCCACCGGTATTTCCGAGTGCCCGAACTGCCATGAGCGCAAGCTGCCTCACCGGGCTTGTCCCAAGTGCGGCACTTACAAGGGCCGCGAAGTTCTCGACGTAAAGGAAGCCAGCTAGTTCAGCAAGATGCTGACACACATCGCTCTCGATGCCATGGGTGCCGACAAGGCGCCTGAACCGGAAGTTCGGGGCGCCATCCTCGCCTGCCGTACCCTGCCTGTGCGTGTGCACCTGGTGGGCCCGCAGGAGCGCATTCGTCCGCTGCTCCATGAGTATCTGGATGGGGAGCGCCTGCCCATCGACGTTGTCCACGCCAGCGAACACATTGGCATGAATGAAAAGGCTGCGCATGCGGTTCGCTCCAAGCGTGACAGCTCAATGCGCGTAGGCCTGCGCCTGGTCCGCGAGAAAAAAGTCGCCGGATTCTTCACTGCCGGCAATACCGGCGCGGGAATGGCCACGGCCAAGATGGTGCTGGGTGCTCTACCGGGCGTTGACCGTCCCGCCCTGGCGGTAGTCGTGCCTACCAGCGCCGGCTCGCCTTGCATCCTGCTCGATGTTGGCGCAAATGTCGATTGCAAGCCTCAAAACCTGGAACAGTTTGCGGTCATGGGCGAGATGTATGCACGCAGCGTGCTCAAGATTGCGCGCCCGCGCGTTGGGCTGCTCTCGATTGGCGAGGAAGAAGGCAAGGGCAATGAGCTTATTGCCGAAACGCAGCCGCTGCTGAAAAATCTTCCTATCAACTTTATCGGCAACGTCGAAGGCCGCGACATCTACAACGGCCACGCTGACGTGGTCGTCTGCGACGGATTCGTAGGCAACGTGGCCCTCAAAACTTCCGAGGGCCTGACGAAGCTCGTCCGTGACATGCTGAAGCAGTCGCTGACCACGACGGTAACAGCCCAGGTAGGCGCGCTGCTTTCCCGCAAGGCTTTCAACGCCTTTAAGAAGCGCCTCGACCCCTCTGAATACGGCGGAGCGCCGTTACTGGGCGTGCGCGGCGTGTGCATCATTGGCCACGGATCATCAAATGAGCGCGCCGTCTACAATGGCATCCGTATCGCCGCGGAATTTGCCCAGGCGGGCATCAACGAGCGCATCGAGCGCGAGTTCGCCCAGCGGCCTGAGCCTCCCATTTCTCCAAACGGGGTGGGGCTGCCGCTGCAGTAGTCTCGGGCTTCCGATCAACGGAACCAACCCTCCACTCATCTCGTATCTATTTCCATCGGGCGAAGGTGTGTCTTCCACGCCACCGCTTGACGTATGCTTTAGACAACACCCCTCCACAGGACGGGTCGCTGCTGCATGGAATTCATCGAGGCTATCAAAATCGCGCTGCAATCGCTCTGGGCGAACAAGCTGCGTTCCATTCTTACGCTGATCGGCGTGGTCATCGGCGTGGCCTCAGTCATTGCCGTTATTACTCTGACCAATGGCGTGAACAAGTATGTGGCCACGAAGGTCTACAGCTACGGCGCTGATGTCTTCACACTGAGTAAGCAGGCGCCTGTCATCTTCAGCTATGAGGAATATGAGAAATTCCAGAAGCGGAAGGACATCCATATCGACGACTACCAGGCCATTCGCGATGAATGCAAATCCTGCGTTGGCGTAGGCGCGCTGCAGTCCACGACCGGCAAGGTAGTTTACGGATCGCATTCCAGCACGGACACAAGCATTCGCGGCTGGAGCTGGAACATGCCGGAAATGTCCAATTTGAACGTGGTGCTGGGCCGCAGCTTCACGCCGACCGATGAGCAGTATGCAACGCATACTGCTATCATCGGTTACGACATAGTGGACAATCTGATGCCCGGAATGGATCCGTTGGGCAAGGAGATCCGCGTTGACGGCGAGCCTTATATCGTCATCGGGGTCGGCGAACGCGAGGGAAAGACCCTGGGCCAGAGTCAGGACAATTATGTCTCGGTGCCCATTACCACCTACCAGCGCAAATATGGGACAAACGCCAGCATTGTGATTTACGTCAAAGCCGGATCGGTTGGCCCGGCCCTCGACCGCGCATCGGATGAAGCCCGGGCGATTCTTCGCGCCAGGCGGCACGACCGGCCAGGTGCGGACGACAGCTTTAATCTCGACACCAACGCGACTTTTGTTGGTCTCTGGACAAGCATCAGCTCCACGTTTTTCTTTGTCGTGATCGGGATTGCGTCGATTTCGCTTGTGGTCGGCGGCATCGTCATCATGAACATCATGTTGGTCAGCGTAACCGAGCGGACGCGTGAAATCGGTGTACGCAAAGCGTTGGGCGCACGCTACACAGACATTCTGTTGCAATTCCTGATCGAGTCAGCCACGATGTCTCTGGTAGGCGGAGCCATCGGCGTGATCTGCGGCTCGGGTGTGGCCAAAATGGTCACGCTGTTGATCGGCTTCCCGTCGGATATTTCGATCTGGTCGGTTTTTCTGGCGCTGTTCGTTTCCGCCGGGGTGGGCATTTTCTTCGGAGTTTATCCGGCGCGCAAGGCCGCCATACTGGATCCCATCGTCGCGCTGCGGTCAGAGATGTAATGAGGCCCGGGGAAGGAGAATCAAGATGAAAACAGGCGATTCGCGTGAAGCCGTCCGCATGGCGATTGAAACGCTGCGTGCAAACAAATTGCGCTCGGGCCTGACCATTCTCGGCATTGTGATCGGTGTGGCTACGGTCATTACGATCTCCTCGATCATCAGCGGCCTGAACAACAATGTGCAGGCGTGGGTCGCTACGCTGGGCACCAATGTGCTCTGGGTCTACCATATGCCGGTCATCGGTGTGCGCCCGACGGCAGAGATGCTGGCACGGAAGAAGCTGACTTTTGATGACGTTGCCGCTATCCGTAATCTGCCCCATGTTGTTGCCGCTGACGGCGGCGTGCGCCACGTCAATCCCATCTTTCAGGCCGGTATTGTCGGCGTGAAATACGGTCAGAAAATGGCGCAGGGCACGCTCCTGCAGGGCGATTCGGCGCAGATTGCCGAGGTTGCCGACATTACCCTCAAGGAAGGCCGCATCTACACGGAGGATGAAGACGAGCGGCGCGCCAACGTCGTTATTCTTGGATACGATACAGCCGACCAGCTTTTCGGCAATGACAGCGCGATCGGTAAGGAAGTCACGATTGAAAACAATGTCTTCACCGTGATCGGCGTCTTTGACAAGCGCAAGCAGCCGTTTGGGGGTGGACGCAATCCCGACGACAATGCGGCCTTTTTCCCCATTGGCACCTTCATGAAAATGCACCCCGAGGACGCGGTCAAAGGGGGCGTCTGGGTCAGCGTGAAGTACGATGATCCTAAGGACCGCAGCCTGGTGGAAGATGAAGTGCGCGAGTTGCTGCGCCGCCGCCGTCATGTTCGCGTGGAGCAGCCGGACGATTTTGAAATATTCTCCCCCGATTCATTAACGCGTCTCTGGAACCAACTGACGGGCGGCCTCGCGATCTTCATGGTTGCGGTTTCAAGCGTAGGCCTGATGGTCGGCGGCGTCGGAGTGATGAACATCATGCTTGTCTCCGTCACCGAACGCACCAAGGAAATTGGCGTGCGCAAGGCCATTGGCGCGACCAAGCGCAACATCCTGCTGCAATTCACTATCGAAGCCATTACGCTCTGCGCTCTCGGAGGTGTCATCGGCATTGCCGCAGGCGGCATCATCACGCTCATCATTCGATTGCTGTTGAGCGCGCTGCCCGCAACCATGTCCAGCATGTGGGCGATGATCGGGTTCACCGTCTCCTGCATGATCGGGCTGGTCTTTGGTATCTATCCCGCATGGAAGGCGGCGAACCTCGATCCGATTGAAGCGCT
>NZ_DASQIX010000069.1:0-79784 GCF_035631355.1 Alloacidobacterium sp. | reverse complement strand
GGCGACCCTGACGGCAACATGATCGAAGTCTACTGGCCCACTGGAGATATGAGTTTTATCGACTCGCCGACAATCGAGCCCATCGACTTCGCTCAGTCCAACGAAGCACTGCTTGAAACGCTGCCGTCTAAATATCGCCAGACTGCACTGCCGGCTACTGCATCGGCAATGGTGTCGCGACGCGACCAGGTGAAACATGTTCCCGCGGAAACCGGCCAGGCCTATTGGGGCCCTGGAGATCAGATTACGTTTCTGATCACGGGCGAAGACACCGGTGGCACTTTCTCCATGGCAGAAGTGTCCGTACCGCCGGGTGGTGGTCCGGGGCCGCACCTACACCATCGCGAGGACGAGTCGTTCCAGATCATGCAAGGGACACTGACCGTTCATGTGGGCGGGAAGAAGATCGTCGCGTCTAGTGGCGATTTCGTTTACCTCCCGCGTGGCGTTGAACACTGCTTCACGAACAGCGGCGACGTGGACGCAAAGTTCTTGGTCGTGATTACGCCTGCGGGCCTTGAGAACTTCTTTTTCGAGGCCTTTTATCCCGCTCCGGATCGTTCGGCAGGGCCGCCGCCTCTCTCCGAAGCCTTGTTAACTCGTTTGGTCGCAGCCGCTCCCAAATATGGCCTGGAGTTTGTTCCGCCCACTCTGCAGTAGTTGGAGAGTCATCAGGTTCCCCATTGTTGTTTCTTAGATCAGGGAACAGCAAATGGCATGCTTCGCGCTGCTCAGACGGGTTCCTCAACACTGGCCGACTTGAACGAAGCCGGCTTGTGTTCCTCATCGCCCGCGATTCCAAATCTCACTTGGCGATTTCAGGCGTGGGTGTTGAAAAAGGGCTTGTCGTCGATTTAGCCGGCGGACTGCACTGCCGAACGCTTGGTTGATCATGACGCTTGAGATCGAGATAGCCTTCAGCGTTGCTTCGGTAGACAGCGCGGCTAATTACGTGAAGGTCAGATTCTTGCTGGCTGTCAGATGCTCTGTCATCTTCGGCTTTCGCAGGGCTCTTGTGATGCTTGACCTTTTGGATGTCGTCCTGCGTCGTGGAACTCAGAAACGCGATCCTCGTGCCGTCAGGCGACCAGACTGGGGTCGTCGCTCCCTTCGGCAAATCTGTAATCGTCCAGGCCTCGCCTCCTTCGAGCGACAGCAAAGCGAGAAAGAGCCAGAGGCCAAGAGCCAGCCGACAATGTATCCGTAGCGATGCAAATCAAGGCACAGCATCGTCATGGCCTCCAACTGAGATTTGTCGAATACCGAAAGGAAATCCGCACTGCGCAAAAGCGTCAGGGCGACGATCTCGCTAAACGTATTCACGAACATGATGGGAACGAACACCAGACCCAGAATCAGCATCAGCGAAGCCGCAGTCTTGTTGACTACACTAAGTAATCGGTAAGGGACCCAGAGCTGGAAGACAAATTCGACCATGCAAATCAGTTTCGAGACGATGCCCAGGCGGAAAAGCCTTTCGAAAGCGCGGGTCTGCTGGAACATGCTTTAGAAATCCGGTTGTGAATCATGTGTGAGACTCCAATCGAAGCTTCGGGAAGCGCTGCGGTGCGTCGCTCCGAGCAATGGTGGACGGGTCCAAGGCGGCTGCAAGTGCCTCCATCTGGTTATCAATCGAAATCCTTGAATGGCGCACGGGCTGTGGCGGCGATAAACCGCAAGATATTGAGGTCTCGCTCACTTCGGCGCAGGCTGACGAGTTTCACCGTGGCCTTGCCGTGGCGCGTGATCACGACTGCTTCGCCACGTATCGCGCGCGTGATTAACTCGCCCAGCCTTCCCCGCGCTTTTGTGCTTGAAATTCTCATTTCCTCGAATCCGGATTTGTCTTTTTTGCCGCCATAAACCTTGCGTTTTCTGCGCCGTCCTGAAAAGTTCAAAACCTGCGTTTTTTCGCGATTGACTTGGCGCGTGGTAATCGGCGCGCCGCGTAGAGATTTGACCCACCTACCCCGGTCGCCTCCGCTCCAGCGCTCATTCAGCGCCTTCCTCATCGTCCTCCTCAGAATCGAGAGCCTTCAGTGCTTTTAGCTTCATGGTCGCGGTAACGAAGTCGTCGCGCGAATCGAAGATGCTATTCTCGGGTTCGTCGTCTCCGATTTCTGGCTTGACGACCACGTCGGATAAATCAGGCGCATCGTTGGCCACGATACGGAGCATCTCATCGACCGCTGCGGCCTTGGCAGCATTCAGCTTCGTTATCGCCCGGAGAGCTGGTGTATACGCTTTCTGCACAGAAGCCTTCGCCTGCTGATAGGCAGGCTGGTCGTCAAACCACGCCAAAAGGTCTGGCGGCATAGCCATCGCCTCGGCGAATCGTCTATCAAAGGTCGGATCGAAGTAGGGGGCGACAGCAGCCCGGGCGATCTGGTCGAGCAGGTCTGGGCGCAATGCGGCGAGAGCGTCAATCTCAACCTGCTCGCGTCCCCAGCGTTCGCGCCACGCTCGTGCACGCTTTTCGGCGCGCTTGATAGGTGAATCAGGAAGATTGAACTCGATGACCTGTTCGACGGTCAGTGCGACCTTAAACAAGCGCACATCAAGATCAGGAAATTCATGGCAACGGTGCGCCTGCAACTTGCGTGCGACCGATATAGGCATCTGCCATCCAGCCGGATCGAAATCGGAGAAGTAGAGAAGTCGCAGCCGTCGCTTATCGGCTGCAGCGCGGCGGCAAATCCCGAACACGGCAGCTTCGCTGACTTCTCCTGTGCCCAGCACCATCTCTCCGCGCACTTCGCGGGCAATGGGTCGAAGAACTTCGCCGAGACTTGTCTTCTCGCCGATCAAACAAATGCGGAATGGCTGGCGCGGCAGCTTGGGAACGGCCATGGAAAGCGTCGGCACCAGACAGTTGAGTTCCGGTACTCCGAGCGGCTCGATTCCATCGGAAACAATCAGCTCGCGGTCGATGGGATCATCACTGGCATCGACGTCGGAATGCCTATCATCGCGGTCGTAGAAGTCGGGTGGCGCGGCCCGCTCATCAACGATGCGATCAAACGGGATCAGCCCAAGGTGGCGTGCGTATTTGCACGCCGCCTCGACGAACTGGGAGTTAGCGTTTGAACCGACGAAGGGCGTGCCGTCCGGCAGTCTGACATCGCCAGCAGACACACAGCGGTAGTACATGCCGCGAGGATGGACCTCACCGTATGGCTTGAGCCGGTCCACCTGCTCGGTAAACCATTCGGCAGCGCGCCGGCTGGCTTTCGTTTCATTGAAGGGATCGTGTTTGGGTGAGAGCACAAACAGATCGCGTGGCGCGCATCCCGCCCGCGCCGCTTCCTCGGCCAAGAAGGTCGCCAGCGGCCCAGATGGCTGATACGGTTCCGCCTTCGGTGTCTTGGGTAGAGGTTCTGCTTTCGGCGGCTTGGGCAGCGCCGGGTCCGGTGGCAGGCGATTGCGGCTGCGTGTGAACGCCTTGCGCAGCGCTTCGACGATTTCCGACTGCAGCAACGAAAGATCGGGAGCCTTGCCCAGACTCGTGGTCGGAATGAACGGCGAAGTGACAGCGACGATCAGATCGCAGTGGCCACCTTCGACCTTCATGATCGCATCGCCGTCGTCGTCGAGGCAGGCGCCAGATATGTAAACGCCGCCATGGCCGTGTACTGCATCGACGCCACCTACGGTGGGTGTCCGGTTGCAATAGAGCGTCAGCGCTGCTTCATCGCCTCGGCGGCTGGTCACGTTGGCCCAAGCCTCAATCAGTACAGGGATGTGGGCGCGCGGCTCGTGTGTGCGCGTGACAAGCGCAGCCTCGGCGACGATGTAACCGTCATATGCCTCGCCGAAGGCGTCGGCACCGATCAGGCCGAGTGCGCGTGGCTTCACGACACGAGCGGATTCCTGCATCTGTTTAAGCAGCGCGGCAATTTCCGGATCACTCATGCTGCGGCATGTGCGGCCCTTGCCGAAAGGAGCGGCGATCCGTCCCGCCATGGCGCCCGAGCAGCCGTCTAACTTCTCGATCAGCTGGCGAACGGTCGTCTCGGCGGCCTCGATGACGGCGAAGGATTGGGCGAGGTGATCGGCATCGAGCCAATGCGGCGAAGGCAGGCGCGTATATGTCGGGCCAGCAGCGCACGCAAGCTTGACCGCATCCTCGGCCTCAATAAGATCGTCGTCATACGGGATGATCGCGCCAAGGGTGTATGTAATCCGCGTGCCGAGTTTATTCGGAGCAGAAATCTGCGAGATGATTTCGGTGTCGCCGAAGCGCCGTGGCCGCAAAGCGGTGCGACGCCCATGCGATTCGACGGTGATGGTGCCGTCCGACAGAGCGACAGCGCCGACCAGGACGCGAAGACCGTTGCCGAGCATGCCGCGCGAAGGGCGGCGGAAGAATTTACTGGATACCATCGAGCGGTTGGCCGAGAACAAATTGCACAATCCATGGAGGTCCTGTTTGATGCCGCTTCCTGCGTCCTCGACGATGTAAGTGTCATCGCCGTCGCGGCGGATGGTGACAGATTCCGCATTGCCGCCGACGCGATCAATCTCGTCGAGAGCATTGTCTACGACTTCCTTGTTGATGAGCGCTCGCAGCCACTGCGGGCTGACCCCAGCCATGCGCGTCAGCCCTTCCAGAGTGCTGAATTGCAGCGTGTCCGGTCGGCGGACTTGAAAAATCGCGCCTTCTGGGCGAGCCTCGGAGACTTGTGACGGCATGCCGTAGACGGTATTCATCTCTGCGCCTCCACCCGCGTTTCACGCGACCATTCACGCACTTCGTCCAACAGCATTCGCAACCGCTCGCCCTCTTCGCCCGGGAGCCACTGCGCCAACTCCTCCGGCGATCTGCCGTGATGCCGTCTCGTCAGGATCGCGAGCGTCGTCTCAAGCTCGCAGCAGACCTGAAGCCTTCGCGCGTCGTCACGAAGCTGCTCAGCGCTACGCATAGAGCGTCCCCTGTTTGTTGCTGATCAGATTCAGGCGCTCGAAGGTCATCGCGCGTGTAAATCTCACTCCAAAATCGCCTTTTTCGCCCTGCCTTTGCTTGGTGATGATCATGCGACCGACATACTCGCCTTCGTGCGTCTCATCGGCACCTTCTCGATGCAGCAGCACATCGAACCTGCTTCATTCTGCACATCACCGCTCTGGCGAATATCGAGCATGCTGGGTTCGGAATCTTTTGTTCGACCGGATTTCTCAGTCAGACTGCTTAATGCGAGGACAACCATGCCTTCGTGCTTCACGAGGTTCGCAAGCTGCTTTGCCGCATATCCAACCGCAGCGTATTGTTGCTCAGGTTTGTCAGTTGTGAACTCCATCTTTTGCAAATAATCAAGCCCGACAAATTCAACGCTGTGGCGCTGTTTTGCTATACGCGCGCGTGACACAAGCTGCTGAATGTTCAGGGATCGCGGGAATTCTATCCAGACGGGAAACTGTCTAAGTTCTTTCTGCGCTTCCTCAACCCGCGTCATATCGACAGGCGTTAAACATTCCGGATGCCTGAACCGCTGAAAGTGAATTCCGGTCATGGCTGCGAGCATCCGGCGCAGAACCTGGCCTTCGTCCATCTCCAGTTGAAAGCAGAGCGCTGAAACGTCATTCCTGCCGCAGCTGATGAGCGTCTGCAACAGCAGGGACGACTTGCCTTCGGATGACCGCGCCGCGACGATGGCAAGCTCGCCCTTCAGCCAGCCGCCGCCGAGTTTGCCGTCGAGGATGTCGACTCCGGTCGGAACCCACTTCCGCGGCGCTCGGCCAGCGCTCGTCGAGCAGACGCGGAAATTCACGACTGCAAAGCTCACCGAGCGACATCGCGGAACCGACGTTGTCACTCGTGATGTCCAACAAGCGTGAGGCGTGCGTGGCCATCAACTCGGCGCCATCGATACTCTGCTCGGCTGTTTCGGTGATCGTCAGGCAGCAGGCATTGATCAGCCGCCGACGCATCGACTTGTCTTTCACAATGTCGACGTATTCCCGGATACTTGGCCGGCGCGGCATGCCTTCCGTCAGCGAGAACAGGTACGCTGCGCCGCCGATGGCTTCCAGTTCGTGGTTGTTCCCAAGTTCGTCACTGAGCGTGACGATGTCGATGGCACGATTGTCGCCGCGCATCCGCACCATCGCCGAATAGATGCGCCTATGCGAATCGAGCGAAAAATCATCGCGGGTGAGGTCTGATTCGTCGAAGACGGAATTGTCGAGCATGACTACGCCGAGAACGATGCGCTCAGCATCGAGGCTTGCTGGCAGACCGCGCTCGGAGAGAATTTCGTCAGGCGTCTTCATGGCTGCCTCGCCGCGTCGATCTGGTCGCGCATTTCTTTGCGAGGCTGCGTTTGTGGTTTTTTCTTTTCATAGGCGGCGCTTTCAGTCGCCGCCTTATCTGGTTCTGGTTCGCGCGCGCGCGCGGAGCTATTTATTTCGCCATTTGTCTGGACATTTTGGCGTTTTGGCCAGCCATGTCTAGTCACATGGTCGTTTTGTCCAGCCATGTCTAGTCGCGCCTCTGTTTCGCTATGACTAGACACATGGGCCTTTTGGCTAGACACAATGAAGGTTTGTCTAAACCTGTCTAATCGCCTCCTCACGGCCTGATCGGCGTGCTCTGACCAGTCATGGACGACGAGGCGATACACAGGGTCTTCATCCAGCCAGCCAGCGCGAATCAGTGCCGCGATCAGCCTGTCCGCGTCGCCCCGATACTCAAGGAAGACTGCGATTTCCAGATTGCTGATCTTGCCGATGTCGCCGCGCGGTGCCTCGCGCGCGCACAGATGCCAGAGCAACTCAAGGATGCCAACAGCCTCGTACAGGTGAATATCGAGGAAGTGGCAGAGCTTCCTCATTTTCGTGTTTGTGGGAGCTTCACGTTTCACAGCAACCTCCAGACAACGAAAGTTTGAATGGAACCTGATGGCTGCTGGTGCTATGCTCTAGGCAGCAGCAGCACCAGCAGTAGTAGTTCATCGATTCCAATCCGTTCTATGGGCCGTTTCGCCTTCGTCAGCGAGCGGCCTTTTCCTTTACGCACAAAAGCGCGTAAACAACAACCTCCTCAGCGCGGTTCCTCGCGTCGTCGTCGTCGTCGTCGATCTTTGCTGCTTTCTTTGAAAATCGGGTGTTGAAGGGCCGCTCTTGATGGCGACCTCTTCGGCGATCGCTTTAGCTGATCGCGCCGCCGCCGGGAAGCGCCTGAAGCCAGGCCTCCACGTCAGAGACTTTGTATAGAACCTTCCTGTAGCTCACCCGGACGAATGGCGGACCGCTGTTGGCCTGCCGCATGCGCGCCAGCTGGGTCTTTCGGATGGCAAATCTTGCCTCGATCCCTTCGGCACTCGCGTATTTCCGATCAGCGTCTTCTTTCACTGCACTCCGCATGGCAACAATCCTCAACCAGCAATTTGCCGATATATTGGCATTCAACAGGGGGGAGAAGTCAAGTGGAAAAAACGTGCCTAAATGCGCGGATCGCCTGATTCCACGGGCGTTTTACTCACCTATCGCTGTACAGATTTTGTACAAGACAGAGTGGCAATATATGGCAAAATACGGCGGAATGGTCCATTTTGCACCGCTCTCACACGAACGTGTACAGTGTGATAAAAGCCGCGTAAACACTAGCGATTATTGATTTCACAGGGGTTATTTCAGGGAGTGCGGGAAGGAGTAGAGAAATATTTTTTCTCTTTCTATTGTAGCAATTCAAGGCATAATTACCGCTCAATTTGGGCCAGGTTTTTGCTGATTGGAATGTGTGGGTTAGGAGATTTCCACTGTCTGAAGGGCTTGACAAGATTTTCGGCAATGATCGCGAGTTGCTGCCAAGTTCAGGCCTTCTTAGAGTTTCGCTTTCAAATCACGAATGAACTCTTCAACTTCTACCTGGTCGCCCTCGCTTTCGCCTCCACCCAAGTCGAGGTATTTCTGAAAATCAGCGATGGCGGCGCGATGCTCCGGCCGGTTCTTCTTCAACTGTGCCCTGTTGTAGTATGCATTCGCATAGTCTGGCTTGAGCCGGATCGCCTCATCATAATCGGCCAGCGCGCCCTCGATGTCACCCTTGTCGCAACGGGCATTGCCGCGGTTGCTATAAGCAACCGGGTCGTCGGGCATCAGGCGGACCGCCTCGCCATAATCGGCCAGCGCGCCCTCGATGTCACCCTTGGCAAGACGGGCATTGCCGCGGTTGCTATAGGCGAGCGCGTCGTCTGGCTTGAGCCGGATCGCCTCGTCATAATCGGCCAGTGCGCCTTCCAGGTCTCCTTTGGCTTTACGTGCGACGCCGCGGTTGATATACGCATCAGCGTAATCTGGCTTGAGCCGGATCGCCTCGCCATAATCGGCTAGCGCGTCCTCGATGTTAGCCTTGTCACGACGGGCATTGCCGCGGTTGCTATAGGCGAGCGCGTCGTCTGGCTTGAGCCGGATCGCCTCGTCATAATCGGCCAGTGCGCCTTCCAGGTCTCCTTTGGCTTTACGTGCGACGCCGCGGTTGATATACGCATCAGCGTAGTTGGGTAGAAGGCGGATCCCTTCAGTGTAAAAGCGAATCTTCTCATCAGGATCGACTGCACTAAAACCTCGCTCAAAGTATGCCTGGGCTATGAGCGCTTCTGCCCGCACGATCGGTGCCGCTTTGGCCGCGATCTTTTGTTCTTTCGCCGCTTCCTGGGCTGGCGGTGAGGCAGGGTGCGAGACAGTATCGAGAGCAACATTCAGGTAGGTTCGCAGCTTTTCCATTGCCGCGAAAACGTACTCTGCTGGAACGCCCACTGCCTGATATTTCCGGAGAAGAGCGAGCTTGCCAGTGAGCTGATCAGCTATGGCGGGGGTGCTGAAGCTGAAACCTTCGAGCATGAGCGGGATGATGTTCCGTTTCTCATCAAGAGCGGTTTCGATTTCACGGCGCAGCCAATCTCCCGCTTCAGAGCAGCGTTCGAGCGCGGAAGGCGTGAGCAGGACGAGAAAATGAGCGCGGGCACGAACATTCTCAAGAATGACGGTTTCGAAATCACCGGCGGGGATGCTGTTGAAATCGAAGAAAACGTCATACCCATGCTGAGTCAAGTCCTGATAGATAGCGAGCGCCCAAGGGAAGTTAGTGCGGCGGTAGCTGATGAATACCGTTTTTTCGATGCGTGCCATGCGCGGGTCGTGCTCGTGCCCATTCTCTATCAAATCGGTTGCACACGAAAAGTAAATCGACGAGGAGCGTTGGTGTCAGCCGGATGCCGCACATCTCAAAGAGATGTGGGGATTAACGCCGGCCAACTCACCCCATCATGCCTCTACAGATTTCGCTAAAGACGCGGCCAGCACCTTGATGCTGCGCAGGTCGATCTTCCCGGTTCCCAGCACTGGCAGGGCGTCCGTGTAAAAGAATTGGTTCGATTTGGGTTTCCACAATGCTGGCAGATCACTTTGGGACAGTTTTTGCACCACCGGTTCAAGATGCTCGGCGGAAAGTGTGGTGAGGACAACGATGCGTTCGCCTTTCTTCTCATCGACAACCGCCGTCACGGCAAAGACCTGCTCGGTCACTCCGGCAAGGTCGTGCAGCATCTCCTCAATCCGGATGTGAGGCACCATCTCGCCGCCGATCTTGCTGAAGCGCGAGAGACGACCGGTGATGGTGAGGAAACCGTCTTCATCCATCGTGACGATATCGCCGGTCTTGTACCATCCATCGCGCAGCACTTCGGCTGTCTCCTCCGGCATACCCAGATAGCCCTGCATTACGTTTGGACCTTTTACCAGCAGCATGCCTGGATTGCCCGGCACGACCGGCTCGCCCGTATCGATATTGACGATTTTTACCGACATGCCGGGCAGTGGATGTCCGATCCCGCGCTTCGCGGGGCCCTGACCGGAATCTGGGGAGGTGACCGCGACCACCGGAGAGCACTCGGTACATCCATAGCCCTCAAGTGGGCGAATGCCGAATGTGTCTTCAAATGCGATGGCGAGCCGGTCCTGGAGCTTCTCCGCGCCCACGATGACAAACCGCAAAGACCGAAAGCTCTCTGGGGAACAACGCCGCAAATATGCCTGCAGAAACGTTGGAGTGGCAACCAGAAGGGTCACTTTGTACTTCTCGACCAGCCCACCGATCACCTGTGCATCGAGCGGATTCGTATGATAAACCGCGCCCATGCCATGCACGGCGGGCAGCCACAGCCCCGCCATGAATCCAAAGGAGTGGAAGAACGGCAGGATGCCGAGAATCTTGTCGCGCCCATCGAGCGAAAAAATCTGGCAGACCTGTGCGATGTTGGACAGGATGTTGAAATGCGAAAGCATCACGCCTTTTGGATCGCCCGTGCTACCGCTCGAGAAGATAACTGTGGCCAGTTGGTCGACAGGAAACGTGGCATTGGCTTTCGTATTCTGTCCTGATGTCATGGGAACAGGAGTGGATTGTGCGCCGAGGATTTTCTTAAGCAGCGAAAATGGTGTGAGCCAGGCCAGTGCAAGGGCCGCGATCTTCTCGCTGGTACGGGGAGCACCGAGAGCATCTTCTAGCAACAGCGTGCGGCCTGGAATTGCGAGATTGGGGAACCGTTCGACGAAGGCCTTTGCAGTGATGACTACGTCGATACCGCATTGCTGCGCGCACGATGCGATCACTTCACTGGACGAAGTGTAGTTAAGGTTCACCGGAACGCGGCCAAGCAGGGTCAAAGCATAGTTCGCCAGCGCTCCGCCTACGGAAGGAGGCAAGAGCAAGCCAACCATTGGCTGTGATCCGATCTGGCCTAGCAACCTCCGTGCGACATACATCGTCTTGGTAAGCGCCGAGCCGAAAGCGACCTTTGGCGTCTTGCCATCCGCCAGCATGAAGCCCCGAGGATGGCGTCTCGCCGTGCGCACAAATGCGCCGTCAAGTGTCTGCATCCGTGGTTTACGGCTGTAGTAGGCGTCAGTCGTTGAGGTCGATGGCATAAGCTTTCCGAAACTGATCTTTACTGGATACAGCATACGGCGTGGCAGCTTTCACAGGAAGCGCATGCTCGAACTCTGGAACGTGCCCGTCGGAGGCATCACGCGTAGTTGAACAGCATAGGTTTGCGGAGGCTCATCATCCGCACATTGTTGGCGTATGATGTTCGCGTGCGTGAATTAGTACGAAAGTAAAAAAGAAGATCGCAGACGGTAGTCTTTTTTTCATTTAATGCATTGGTTTTCTTCCCCGAGCGTACTGTTGCAAGTCCAGGAACAAGTTTCCGCATCCGGAGGCGGCATCGTGGCCAAGACAAAAGCTGAAAAATATGAATTATTTAAAGATGTTCATATTACAGGGTCCAGTTCTTTTGCTCCCAGCGCAATTCTCGCGCCGAACACAGAAGTAGACATCATCGACGCCGATACAAATTACTTCGACAAAAACAATACCTACATATATGTCGAAGTGATGGATGGAACGCATAAGGAGAAAATCGGGTTTCTGCCCAAATTTTCCATTCTCGCCTGTGACGCCGTTGAATCCAATGTCGGGCTCTCCAAGGTGACAACAACCGGAGTTAAGTACGGTGGCCGCGGAACACCGAAAGGCGATACGAGTCAAACCAGCTTCGTAGCGAATGGACATGAACTGCACTTCCAATTGCCATTCAAGGGCAAGGAAGGGTGCTCGTACTGCGGCGGAACCATCGAGAGCCACACGATTGAGGAATCGACCGAGGTCAAGAACCTGGCTCTTGCCGTGCACGGCGCCATTTCCGGTTGGGCAAAGAAGCCCAGCCAGGTAATGATTGGTGTGCTGCGGGTTGTCGATTCACGGGGAACCAGGAACCTTCTGGCTGTTTCCGGTTTCAACAAAGATTTCGATGACTCTTATGAAAAAGAAGCCAGGAAACAGAACGTTCGTTTCATCTCAAGTCAGGAAGCAAAGGAATGGGATTATCTGCGGGATTTTAAGGGCCAGAAAATCTCCGAAGTGGGTTCGCAGAAAATCAACATCAAGAACATGTATGAGGAATTTTTGATGTGCGCAGGGCCTAAATTGTTGCAGGGCGTTCTGCAGGCTTACCAGACGGATGACATCAATTTCAAGGGAAGGCTCTTTATGTCTGAAATCTGGTATAAGCCGTCGGATTCCCATCAGAACTATGGCAACGCGGCAACCGCAGAGTCCTGCCCCAAGTGCTCCGTCGTGATTCCTAGAATGCTTTGCGGATATAAGCCGTCAAAGTAAGGCGGACGTTGCGGCACTCGGCGAAGGTTAGCGCCACCATTCTGTTGTCCTGAGTTTATGTTTTGCTCTCCCACCCTTTCGCAAAATGCACGAAAGGATGGGGCACCCGGCACTCAGCATCCAGCTTGCGATGTATCATGGCGACCATGCGTAAGCCAGTTCTGTTCTGTTCCTGTCTCATTGCTTTGACCCTGAATGCCCAGCAAGATCATAAGTGGGCCGTCGTGCTCCATGGTGGAGCGGGCGTGATTGAGCGCAGCCACATGGATCCGAAGACGGAAGCAGCCTATCGCGCCGATCTTCAGACCGCGCTGATGAAGGCCGCTGACACGCTCGACAAGGGCGGCTCGGCGCTCGACGCGATCGAAGCGGCCATCCGCTATATGGAAGACGATCCTCTCTTCAACGCCGGCCGCGGCGCCGTCTTTACCGCAGCGGGAAAGAACGAACTCGACTCGGCCATCATGGACGGGTCGAACCTGAAAGCGGGAGCGGTGGCCGGAGTCACGCGCACGCGGCATCCCATCTCGCTGGCCCGCGCGGTCATGGAGAAGTCGCCGCATGTGATGCTTATCGGCAACGGGGCTGACGAGTTCGCATCGGAGCATGGGCTTGAGATGGTCGATCCCAGCTTCTTCTTCACCGAGCGCCGCTGGCAGAACCTGGTCGAAGAGCTAAAGAAAGAAGGCAAGCCTATACCGCCCCGTCCGGCAGGAGCGCCGCCCGCGCCGAAGGGAAAACCCGACGCTCAACTGATGTTCCCGGTCGAATCGCCGGATGCCCACAAGTTCGGCACGGTGGGGGTGGTCGCGCTCGACAAGCAGGGGAACATCGCTGCAGGAACTTCAACCGGCGGACTGACTGCCAAGATGTGGGGGCGGGTTGGGGACTCGCCCATCATCGGCGCCGGAACCTATGCCGACAACCGCTCCTGCGCCGTATCCGGCACCGGAACAGGCGAGTACTTCATCCGGCTCACGGTTGCGCGCACCATTTGCGCGCTGGTGCAGTACAAGGGCATGGGCCTGCAGGAGGCAGCCGACGACGTCATCCAGCGGCAGCTTACGGAGATGAAGGGCGACGGCGGCATCATCGCCATCGACACCAAAGGCGACATGGTCTGGAGCTTCAACTCGCCCGGCATGTATCGCGCCCGCATCTCGGAAGGCGGCAAGCCGGAGATCGGCATGTACAAGGACGAGAAGTAGCCGCACTTTACGCCGTCTGTGCGTAAGGAGTGGTCTTGCGTGCATCGCGCAGCGCAGCCGCCCACCAGCGCAGATGTTTCAGCATAGTGGCCATTGACCGCTCGGCGCGTTCGGGCTTCAGCAACACGCCCGCGCCATCGAACTGCTCCCATGCGCCGGCGAAGCTTACCGAGTCGCGCATAGTGACGGCGTGCAACTCGGCAAAGACCTGACGCAACTGCTCGACGGCGCGCAGACCGCCCGAAGCTCCTCCATAGGAGACGAAGGCGACCGGCTTGGCTTGCCACTCTGTTCCAATGGAGTCGATGAGATGTTTCAAAGGCGCAGGATAGCCGTGGTTGTATTCGGGAGTGACCACGACAAAAGCGTCGGCATCGGCAAGCCGCTGCTGTCGGGTTGCAGTGTCTTCCACCGCCGGCGGGTCAACGATATCAACTGTGAACGCGCCGTTCTTTGCGATCTGTGTGGCGGCCCACCCGGCCACCTTGTCGCAGAAGCGCCCGGGACGTGTGCTGCCGTAAATCAGCGCAATGTGGATCGTATTTTCCATGGATGTCTTCCTTTCCTGCAATCGCTCTGAGAAAAGCGTAGAACCTCAAGTAAACTTGAGGTCAAGAGGAATTTTGATGCCGCAATCGAATCAAGGGCGCTTTCCCAGGGAACTGACTGTGGGCGAGGTGGCGCGAAGGAGTGGTGTCGCCGTTTCCACGCTTCACTTCTATGAGTCCAAAGGGCTGATCAAAAGCTGGCGCAACGAGGGGAACCAACGGCGCTATGCGCGCGAGGTGCTGCGGCGCGTGGCTGTGATCAAGGTGGCTCAGCGGACCGGAATTCCGCTGGAGTCGATTCGCCTGGCGCTGCAGGAGCTGCCCGATGAGCGCACTCCAACAGCGGAGGACTGGGCAAGGTTGTCAAAGAAATGGAGAGCGGAACTTGAAGACCGCATCCAGAGGTTAATGCGGCTGCGTGATCAGCTTGATGGGTGTATTGGCTGCGGCTGTTTGTCGCTGGGCGTCTGCCCGCTGCGCAATCCGTGGGACAAGCTCGGCGAAGAGGGACCGGGGCCACGGCTGCTTGACCCGCAATGATAATGTGTTACTGCGATTGAGCCGCCGGGATAGACTCAACTCTTACGATCTGGCACTCGACCTGTTTCCCCTGCGGGGTCTTAATTTTGGCTTTGTTGCCGTCGATCTCATATCTCACATTCTCGCCCACCACGAAATCGGTCGCGTTCATTGACTTTTTGGGGTTGGTGCGGCATGTGTAAGCCTTGTCGGTGGTATTGAAGGAGAGATCGTAAGCCTGGTGCTTTTGATCCTTCCCTTTTATCCCGGCAGGCTGGCAATCTTTCAGAGAAGTAGAACCTTCAATCTTCTTGTCTGCCAATGCCGGAATGGACATGGCGACTACCAGAAATGCAAGCATGAACTTACGCATTACACACCTCCGGCCCAAATGATCATGAAACCAATACTACCTACTTTTCGACCTCAACCCCGCGCCAGAAAGCTATATGATTTTTAATGTTACGGGCGGCAGGCTTAGGGTCGGGATAATACCAGGCGGCGTCCTGATTCTCCTGGCCATCTACGAGAAGGCTGTAGTACCGGGCCAGGCCTTTCCAGGGACAGGTTGAGGTTGTCGAACTCGAGCGGAGATATTCGCGCTTCACTGCCGACTCCGGGAAATACACATTCCCCTCAACTGTCTCGTAAGCGTCACTTTCTGCAATTACTTTCCCGTTCCAGACTGCCTTTGCCATCACGTTCCTTCGTAAATTTCCGTATATCTAACCCCGTATACATTAGCAGATGCTTGAGCCAGGGTAAAATTCATGGCCCCTTAGAATTGATGGGAAGTTGATTTTAGAGAAGGCAATCTTCCTTGTTTCGCCGTAACGACAGTAAACTAAGGATGATGTAATCATGCCCATAAGTAGCTTGTTATCTATTGTATGAGGCAGAACAATCGCATCTGACTGGGTTACTTTCGTTTGGTTAGTTGTTAACTTTGAGTATTTAGAACCAACCCGAAAAGGATATGATAAGCGAATCCAAAACTCCGGGCATGTGGTGGACGAATAAGCCCGAAGTGAAATTGGAGGCGACTTGAAAGCCCGCATCCGACTGGGAGATCTGTTGATCGGGGCGAACCTCGTCACCTCTGAGCAGGTGGCAGAGGCGCTCTACCAACAGCGTGAGAGTGGCCGCCGCCTGGGGGATTTGCTGGTTGCCTCGGGCGCTTTGACGCGGGAGACACTCGAGACATTTCTCAATCGCATGCCGACTGAGCCCGAGAATATCGTGGCTACTAAAATCCCTGAGCCAGATCTGCTGACATTGCTTATCAAGCTGATCTATACGGGCCGTCTTGAAACCGTCCGCCAGTTCGTCGACGCCATCAAGTTGCCGTATCACATTGTGCTGGATCTGATTCCCAAGGCGATTGACCGCCAGATGCTGCGCGCGCTGGGTATGCGAGAGAGCGACAATCTTATCGACATGAGCTACGCTCTCACGGACGAAGGCCGTCGATGGGCGCAAGAGTCGCTACACCAGTCCAGGTACGCCGGGCCAGCGCCAGTCATGCTCGACGAATTCACCGCGATGGTCAGCCGTCAGAAGCTGACAAATGAAGCCGTCACCTACCCACGCATCAGTGAAGCGCTGGGCGATCTGGTTTTCGACGACAGCATGATCGAGAGAAGCGGTCCGGCGCTGAATGCAGGAAGGTCGATGCTCCTTTATGGACCGCCGGGCAACGGCAAAACATCAGTTGCCCTGAGTTTTGCCAGGGTTTTTGATGATGTGATTTATGTGCCCTATGCGGTGATGATCGAAGGCCAGATCATGCGAGTCTACGACGCCAGCATCCACAACAAAGTGGATGAACCGGCGGTTGTGAAGGATGATGAGACGTTCTCTTTTTTCCGGGAGCAGGAATATGATGCGCGCTGGGTACCCTGCAGGCGACCCTTTGTAATTGCCGGCGGCGAACTGACGCTGGAGATGCTTGACCTGAGATATGACGTAGTGGCGAATTATTATGAAGCGCCATTGCATGTAAAGGCGCTCGGCGGATGCTTTCTGATTGATGATTTCGGCCGCCAGCTGGTGACGCCCGCAAACCTGCTGAACCGCTGGATTGTGCCGCTGGAAAGCCGTGTCGACTATCTAAAGCTCCACACTGGCAAGAGCTTTACAATCCCTTTCGAGGAACTGATCATCTTCTCGACCAACATTGATCCCGAAGACCTGATGGATCCGGCTTTCCTGCGCCGTCTTCCTTACAAAATCGAAGTAGGCGCGCCTAGTCTTGACCTTTACCGGCGTATCTTCGACCAGGAGTGTGAAAAGGAAGGGTTGGTTCTATCAGACGATACGTTCGATTACATCGTGCAAAAGATTACGGTGGAAAAAAGTCTGGAACTGGCGGCTTTTCAGCCGAAGTTCATTACCGACCAGGTGCTGGCGACCTGCCGGTTCATGAATCTGCCACCGCACTTCGAGTTGCGATTCATCGATTATGCAATTGCCAACCTGCGCGTGGCGCATCGATCTCCTGCGACCGGAACGGCCTCTGCCCCGGAGGGGCGGGTCTATGCCGAGGCCATGAGCTACTGGGCTTCGCAGTAGCTAAACGGCCTGTTCCACCAGCGGACCGTGTGTCTCAGCAGTGGGCTTCCCGGCCACTGGCGCCTCCCCAATCCGCTTCGAGTAGCTGCAGGCGACTGCAGATTCCTCTTCACCCTTCTTCTTGCGCTTCTTTGGGGTTTCAACTTCATCGCCGGCAGCAGGCTTTTTATTGTTAGGGCAGACAAGGTAGATGCCTGACTTGAGTGTTTTCTCCACCAGATACGGCGAGCCGCATTCCGGGCACTTCTTGTCTACCGGCTTGAAGTTTGCGGTGAAGTCGCACTTCGGGTAATTCTCGCAGCCATAGAAGATGTTGCCGCGACGCGCCTTTTTCTCGACAATCTGGCCGTCTTTGCATTTCGGGCAGAGAACGCCGATGGTGTTCTGCTTGATGTATTTGCACTTGGGGTAAGCGGAGCAGGAAATGAACTCGCCGTACTGGCCCTGGCGCTTGACCAATTGACTGCCGCACTTCGGGCAGTTTTCGTCGATGGGCTCGGGCGGTTTCTGCTGCTGCTTGTGATGCAACCGGCGGATGGTCTTGCAGGGCGGGTCTTCGTTGTAACCCGGGCAGGCCATGTATGGTCCCCACGGCCCGTTGCGCAGCACCATGACGCGGCCGCAGTTTTCGCAGTACTCTTCTTCCTGTTCTTCCTGTCCGTCGGTCTGGAGATGAGGCTTTGTTTCAAAGTTTTCGCGCGTGTAGGTACAACTGCCTTTTTTCTTTTTGTCGTAGGAACTGCACGCATAGAATGAACCGAACTTACCCCACTTCAACACCAGCGGCGAACCGCACTCGGGACACTTTTCGTCGGTAGGCTTCTCCATCCGCTTGATGTTTTCCATGTGCTTGCCGGCATCTTTCAGCTCTTCAGCAAAATGTCCATAGAAGCCGGAAAGAAGGTCGGTCCACTTTTCGCGGCCGTCTTCAATGTCGTCCAATTCTTCTTCGAGGCGCGCGGTGTACTTCTTGTCGAAAATGTAGGGAAAATTCTTGACCAGAAGATCATTGACCACTGCTCCGATTTCGGTCGGCACAAAGCGGCCTGAGCGTCCGCCAATTTTCTGCACATATTCGCGGTCCTGAATCGTGTTAATGATGGACGCGTATGTCGAAGGCCGGCCAATGCCCTGCTCTTCGAGCTCTTTCACGAGCGAGGCTTCGTTGTAGCGCGGAGGCGGCTCGGTGTAATGCTGCTCGGGCTTGAGTTCATTCAGCTTGAGCGACTGGCCTTCATCGAGCGCGGGCAGTTTGTTGGCCAGCGCTTCATCGTCTTCATCCTTCTTGTCTTTGGACTCTTCATAGACTTTGAGGAAGCCATCGAACTTGAGCACTGATCCGGTCACACGGAAGTCATAGCTGCGATCGGCTTTTGCGACAATATCGACGGTTGTCTGGTCGAAGATTGCAGGCGTCATCTGCGAAGCGACGAAGCGCTGCCAGATGAGCTTGTAGAGCTTGTACTGCTCATCGCTCAGGTAGCGGCGAATCTCGTCCGGATGATGGTTTACGTCAGTTGGGCGAATGGCTTCGTGCGCATCCTGCGCGTCCTTTTTGGACTTGAAGGCATTGGGCGCAGCGGGCAGGTAGGCATCGCCTAGTTTTGTTTTGATCCACTCGCGGACATTGGTGATGGCCTCGGGCGCGACGCGGGTCGAGTCGGTACGCATATAGGTGATGAGGCCGACGGTTTCGCTGCCGATTTCGACGCCTTCATAAAGGCGCTGGGCGACACCCATGGTGCGCTTGACGTTGAAACCGAGACGCCGCGAGGCGTCCTGCTGAAGCTTGCTGGTGGTGAAAGGGGCTGTCGAGTTGCGTTTGCGCTCTTTGCGGTCCACGCTGCTGACTGACCATGCGGCTTTCTTCAATTGCGCGATGACTTCGTCGGTGATCTTCTGGTCAGGCAGAGATGGCGCATCAACTGTCTCGACGCGAGCGCGCTGGCCATCGATGCCGACGAAGCGGGCGGTGAATGGAGTTGACTTTTGTGCTTCAAGATCAGCGTCAATTGTCCAATATTCGACTGGATTGAAGGCCTTGATTTCGCGCTCGCGCTCAACGACAAGGCGTACGGCGACTGTCTGCACCCGGCCTGCGGAGAGGCCGCGGCGGACTTTATCCCACAGCAGGGGGGAAACCTGGTATCCGACAATACGGTCGAGGACGCGCCGCGTGGTTTGCGCGTCTACGAGATGTGAGTCAACCTTCCGCGCGTGCTGGAAGGCGTCCTTGACGGCCTTTGGCGTGATCTCGTTAAAGGTGACGCGATGGATGGCGTTCTTCTTGACGACTTTGCTCAACTCGTCGGCAAGGTGTGACGCGATGGCCTCGCCTTCGCGGTCGGGATCAGGCGCGAGATAGACAGAGTCGGACTTCGACGCGAGCTTCTTGAGGCGGTCAACGACTTTCTCTTTGCCGGGGATGACGATCAGTTCCGGCTCGAAGGTCCCGTCTTCAAGATCAACACCGATTTTGTTTTTGGGCAGGTCTTTGATGTGACCGATGGTGGCTTCGACCGTGTAGTCCTTGCCCAGATATTTGTTGATCGTCTTGGCTTTCGCGGGGGACTCGACGATCACAAGTGATTTGCTCATGGTTTTCCTTCAATACACCTAAGGGCGATAACCCGGGGCTAAAGCCCCTGGATGTTTCGCGCCTATTCACCGGGCTGAAGCCCAGTGCTTCTACCTTTAATCCAAACTGCGACGAATTTCTATGGAAGCTATCATGGTTTGCCGCGAGGAATCCAGCACAGCGGCAAAAGTCCAGATCCTAGAAAACCATCCCTCAGCGGCTAAAGCCGCGCTTGTTCACTACGTTTACGGCACGGCTGAAGCCGTGCCCTTACGAAACAACTACTTTCCTTCAGTATTCTCTGGAGTCTTGTCAAAACGTTTTGACGTAGTTCTTGCCCGGAAGTTGCTTGATGCGTCCTGCAAGCTCCAGTTCAAAGAGCGCGGTAAATACCTCCGATGAACTTAGCTCAGGCTCCAGCTTTTCCATGATCTCGTCAAGTTGCAGGGCCTCGTCGTGGCGAAGCGCGCTCATGACGCGAGTCTCGGCAGGCGGCAGGGGAGCTTCCTCAAATAACGATGCAGCAGATGGCCCTTTCGATGCAAGCTCCCATCCGGCTTCAAGCTCGACGCGGATTTGCGCGGGCAGGTCTTCCCAGATGTCTTCCCAGGTTGCGGTGAGCTTAGCACCCTGCTTAATCAATGTGTTAGGGCCCCAGGCATTCTTGGTGGTGACATTGCCGGGAACGGCGAAGACGTCGCGGTTCTGCTCAAGCGCGCAGCGTGCGGTAACGCGCGTGCCGCTGTGCTCGCCTGCTTCAACTACGAGCACGCCGAGACTCATTCCACTGATGATGCGGTTACGCTTGGGGAAGTTTTGCGGCGCGGGGAAGGTGCCCATTGGGAGTTCTGAAACAATGACGCCGCCGGTTGAAACAATCTGCTCGGCGAGCGATTTGTTTTCCTTGGGGTAGATGACATCAATGCCTGTGCCCCATACTGCGATGGTTTTGCCCTTTGCCGCAAGCGCTCCTTTGTGCGCGGATGTATCGACACCGCGGGCCATGCCGCTGAGGATGACGAGTCCGCGCGCGGCGAGATCGCGCGAAAGCATCTCGGCCATGCCTGATCCGTACGGCGTGGGATGGCGCGTGCCGACGACAGCGATTGCAGGTTTCGACAGAAGAGTTGCATCGCCGCGTATCCATAACAGGGCGGGTGCGTCGAAGATTTCGCGCAGGCGTTCCGGGTAATCGGCGTCGTTGTAAGTGAGGAATGAAGCGCCTGATTTGTTAAGTGATTCGAGTTCCGCGTTTGCAGCGTCCAGAGCTTTGCCGTCCGCGATGTGCTGCACAGCTGCGGCAGGGAATTGCAGCGCTTCGAGTCCGGTGAGCGGGAGGCGGAGTATTTCTTCGGCTGATCCGGCGTCGCGCATGGCGCGCAGGATGCGGCGTGGTCCAAGGCCGGGAGTGAGCGCGAGCGCCAGCCAAGCGAGGCGCTCCTGATCTACGGGTTCTGTATTGGGCAGCAGAGGTTCAGCATGTGTGGCCAAGATGCGAGTGCCTTTTGATGATGAATCTGGTTTGTGGATTTGCTCGGAGAGTAGACGCGGCCTGACGTGAAGTCAAGTTACCGAGGCGTTGTTACACTGACAAGTGCGCCATTTGAAGATTGCTGCCATTAACTTTCTCAATCCCGCCCCGCTGATGTGGGATTTTGAGCATGAGCCAGACAAGAGCCGTCTGGCGGAACGCTATTCCATTCATCAAACTACGCCGGCAGAGTGTGCCGATGAGATGGATCAGGGAACTGCGGACATTGGGTTGATTCCTGTGGCAAGTCTTGCTTTTGCGCCATCCTTGGCTGTTATTCCGGGATGCGCCATCGCTTCGCTGGGTGATATTCGGTCGATTCTTTTGGTCGTGCGCCATGCGGACGGCGTGAGGGGCGCAGGCAAGGTTGCTCTGGATACCTCGTCGCGGACCTCAGCCGTTTATACACGGATTCTGTTTCACAAATACTGGAATGCTGGGGCTGAGTTCGTTTCACATAAGCCTGATCTGGAGGCGATGCTGAAAGTTGCTGATGCGGCGCTGCTGATTGGCGATCCGGCATTGCTGGCGCTTGAAGATCGCGCGGCGCGCGCGCAGCGCACAGGCGAGAAGCTGGCGTATCTCGATCTTGGCCGTGAGTGGCGGGCGCTGACGGGATCGGCGTGGGTGTCGGCGTTCTGGGCGGTACGTCCGGAGGGGCTGCGCGAGGCGGGCGTGAGCGCTCAGTCGGTAACGCGCGACTTTCAGCAGTCGCGGGACAACGGGCTGGCGCACATCGACGATTTGGTTGCGGAGTGGTCTGCGCGGCTGACTGTGCCTGCGGCGACTATTCGTACATATTTGACGCGGAATATTCACTATCATCTCGACAATGCGTGTCTTGAGGGGTTGCAGATCTTTTATCGCTATGGGGTGGAATGCGCCGCGTTGACGGCAGTCCCTGAGCTGCGGTTTCTGTAAATATCGGCAGACGCGAAGGAACAAAGGCGCGTCCAAGATTGCGTGGGCTATCTTCAGAAAGCGGCGCAGCATCATTCGCACAGTCATGGTTTGCCTCTGCCGCGCTGGCTTATTCATTTCGGCGCTCTGGGCATATTTGCGGTGTCCGCGCTTGACGCGTCGGTGGTTCCGCTTCCGATTCCAGGCAGCACGGACGTGCTGATTCTGCTGTTGTCAGCGAGGCACAGCACTCTATGGGTGCTGGTGCTGGCGGGCGTTTCGGGGAGTCTGGTGGGCGGGTATCTGACATGGGGCGCCGGGAAAAAAGGCGGCGAGTCCATGCTGGAAGGGCACGTCCCGAAGCGTTTTTATTCGCGCCTGAAGAACTGGGTGAAGCAGCATGGAGTGGTTAGCGTATGCACCGCCGCCGTTCTGCCGCCGCCGATTCCGCTGCTTCCGTTTCTGCTTGCGGCAGGCGCCTTGGGGGTCTCGCGCAGGCGGTTTCTATGGTCGTTCGGGCTGGCGAGAACGGCGCGATACAGCCTGGTTGCATGGCTAGGCGTGACCTATGGCAGGCGCGTGCTGCGGCTGTGGTCGCGGTATCTGTCAGGTTGGGCGGATGTGATCCTGTGGTCGTTTATCGGGTTGCTTGTTGCGGCGGTTGCGTTTGGGATTTGGAAGTACCGGCATGATCGGCGGGGCTCTCGGCGGGTACATGCTGGTGCTTCGTGAGCAATGACATTAGGTTGAGCGGGACGGTGGCTTAATTTTTCAGTTGCAAGTGAGAACAGAAAAATGCGTGTCCCTCCGATCGCTTTGCTACTGTAGGGATGACAAATCAATTTGTGATATCGCTCAAATTTCCCAGCGGAGCAGGGCGGCGCCGGTGGTGAAGCCTGCGCCTACGCTGGCGATGAGGACGAGGTCATTTTTCTTGAGTCGGCCCTCTTCGCGCGCGGTCTGCATGGCGATGGGGATGGTGGCGGCAGTGGTGTTGCCGTAGCGGTCGATGTTGATGATGACGCGATCGAGCGGCATACCGAGGCGCTCGGCGGTGGAGAGGATGATGCGCTTGTTGGCCTGGTGCGGGATGAAGCAGCCGAGGTCGGCGCCGGTGATGCCGCAGCGGGTCAGCACTTTTTCCGTTGCCTCCGCCATTTTGCGGACAGCGTATTTATAGACAGCCTGCCCGTCCTGACGAACGTAGTGCATCTTCTTCGCCACCGTTTCTGCCGATGACGGATTGAGACTTCCGCCACCGGGCATATAAAGCGAGCAGCCACCGGAGCCGTCAATTTCATGCAGGTAATCGACCATGCCGATCTCGCCTTCTTCGGCGGGCTCGATGAGCACTGCGCCTGCGCCATCGCCGAAGAGGATGCAGGTAGCGCGGTCGGTGTAGTCGAGGATCGCAGACATGGTGTCGGCGCCGATGACGAGCACTTTCGAGTGCGCACCGGATTCGACCAGTTTGAAACCTGTCTGCAGGGCATAGACAAAGCCGGAGCAGGCGGCAGAAAGGTCGAATCCCCATGCGCCTTTTGCTCCGAGTTTGTCCTGAACGAGACATGCCGTTGCCGGGAAGAGCATGTCTGGCGTAACGGTGGCGACGATGATGGCCTCGACCTCGGTTGGCTCGATGCCGCGTTCGGCCAGACATTGTTTTGCCGCTTCGACGGCCATGTCGCTGGTGCCTTTCCCTTTTTCGAGGATGTGCCGCTCGCGGATGCCGGTGCGCTCAACGATCCACTGATCGTTGGTATCGACCATTTTTTCCAGATCGGCGTTAGTCAACAGGCGGGGAGGAACATAGGTTCCGAGGGCAGTGATTTTTGCGCGTCGAGACGTGGTAGGACGCACGGTAAGGCTCAAGGCTCATCTCCATCTACTGCAAAGTAAAGACTATTTTCTATGAGGGTGCGCTTCGATGTCTATGAAAGGTGTGATCACGGCGCGCGGAAATTGTAAAAGTTCTGTGTCAGATGAGGCGGAAATCAACATGTACCGGGCGACCTACTGCGCACACACTAGCCCGTTACCGTTGCTCCCTTCCGGGCCTGGCGGGATTGGCGGGATTGAGTCGCGTAGGACCCGGCACACTTGTGATGATACCACCTTGACGGGGAGGAGTGTTGGCATCGCTGGAAAGCTCACCGCAGAGGACGCTAAGGTTTCGCAGAGGTTCGCAAAGGAGTCCTTTCACCACTGAATACGCAGTGATTTTACATGCCATCCGGTAAAATAAGAGAGTGAGTGAAACGCTTCTTGATGACGCCTGTGTAAGCGTCATCGAATCCCCGAAAACCGAAAAACCGACGCCTCGCCTCAAGGTAGGCTTTGTGAGCCTGGGCTGTCCCAAGAACCTGGTGGACAGCGAAGTGATGATGGGCCTGCTCGACCGGGCCGGCGCGCAAATGACCGCGTCTCCGGAAACCGCCGATGTTCTGGTGGTGAACACCTGCTCGTTTATTGATACGGCCAAACAGGAATCGGTGGACACGATTCTGGAGATGGCACAGTACAAGACAGCGGGAAAAGCGCAGAAGCTGATTGTTGCCGGATGCCTGGTCGAGCGCTACCGTAACGAGATCCAGAAGAACATTCCTGAAGTCGATGCCGTTGTCGGGACCGGAGAGCTGGAAAAGATTCTCGAGGCAGCGGGGCTGGATGCTCCGGTGATTGCCGCTCCGCAGCCTGCATCTCCGTTCAACATTCTTTCCGCAACGGCAGCGGCGCGCGCGGAAGGCGAGCTGCGCGAATCGCAGGGACGCTTTGCACGTAAAGAATGGGGCGGGGCTGATGCTGCGCTGCCGCAGTATCTTTACGACCACACTACGCCGCGCCTGCTGGCGACACGCGGCCCTTCAGCGTACATCAAGATTGCGGAAGGCTGCGACCACCCGTGCAGCTTCTGCGTGATTCCCAACCTGCGCGGCAAGTTCCGCTCTCGGCACTTTGAGTCGGTTGTGGCGGAGGCGGAAAGGCTCGTATCGCAGGGAGTGCAGGAAATTACGCTGATTGGGCAGGACACGACCTGTTATGGCGAAGACCTCGGGTTGAAGGATGGTCTGGCCATGTTGTTAGATAAGCTGGCCTGCATCGAAGGTTTGCACTGGCTGCGTTTTCTTTACGCCTACCCCAACAAGATTACGGGACGGTTGCTGGAGACCATCGCGAAGCACGACAACATCTGCAAGTATCTTGATGTTCCGCTGCAACATGCATCGGGGCCGGTGCTGAAGAGCATGAAGCGCGGCGCCAATGCCGATATTTTTCTGAAGACGATTGAGAAAGTCCGCGTCGCCGTCGCCGGTATTGCGCTGCGAACTTCGTTCATCGTCGGCTTTCCGGGCGAGACGGATGCGGATTTCGAGACGCTTTCAAATTTCGTTCGTGAGGCGCGTTTCGACTGGCTTGGCGTTTTTGGCTACTCCGATGAAGAGGGGTCGGGCGCATTTTCGCTCGATGAGAAAGTTCCGGCGAAGGTGATTGAACAGCGCAAGCGCGCACTGATGCGGCTGCAAAAGGGCCTGAGCAAGAAGGCCAAGCAGCAGTGGGTTGGCAGAACGATGAGCGTTCTTGTGGAAGGCGAATCCGCCGAGACGCCGCTCCTGTGGGAAGGCCGCTCGCAGTTTCACGCGCCTGAGATTGACGGCACAGTCTATATCAACGACTTTGGGCCGCTGGAAGCGATTGCGCCGGGACGCTTCTATGAATGTGAGGTTACAGAAGCGCACGACTATGATGTGGTTGCGCGCGTACTTTCTGAAGCATGAATAAGAAGGCCCCCAAGAAAAACCGCATTTTGCGTTGTCCTACCTGCCGGACGCTGGTGACGGCGAGCAGTGAGGATTTCCCATTTTGCAGCGATCGCTGCCGGCAGATCGATCTGGGGAAATGGGCGAGCGGTGCTTACCGGATTTCCTCGCCGGTGCTCGATCCTGAAGTGTTGGAAGACTTGAAAGGATTGAAGCCGGGCCGCAGCCATGACGACGAAGAGTAAGACCCTCTGGGCGTGGGCTGCAGCTACGTTCTTAGGCGCGGGATTTGGAAAGCCAGGACCGGGAACGTGGGGATCAGTTGCGGCTGCTCTGATTTGGTTTGCGGTTGTGCATTTCGCACACCTTTCTACAGCGCAAACAGCCATAATATCCATCATCGGCGCGGTGCTGGCGCTGCTGATCGGCATTCCTGCGGCAACCATTGTTGAACGGGAGAGCGGACGCGAAGATCCCGGTTATGTGGTGCTGGACGAGGTTTGCGGGCAGTGGATTGCGCTTGCTGCTGCGCCGGCAGACTGGGCTCATGTGTTGCTGGCATTGCTCCTTTTCCGGTTGTTCGACATCCTAAAGCCGTGGCCTGCGCGTCAATTAGAGCAGTTGCCCGGCGGCGGCGGCATTATGCTCGACGATGTCGCGGCGGGAATTTACGCATTGTTGGTATTTCTTCTGATACATCACTGGTGGTAATGTTCTGCTTCGAAGAGAATAGGAAATGAGTCGCTGGTTTCGAGATATGGCCCGAACGACAAGAGCGGACCCTTCAGACACGCCGAGAATCGACACGGTGGCGCCGCCCGCGGCGCTGCCGGGCGGAGAAGTGGAGCTAGCCGGCTCGAATCTGGGTCCGCTGGCGACGCGCCAGCCGGTGGCGATGCTGGGCCAGTTGTCCGCGCCGGTGCTGTTGAGCCGCGGCAGGCGCATGAAGGTGCGCGTTCCTGATGAGGCGGAGAGCGGACCGCTGCAGATATTGCAGAACGGCGCGCAGAGCAATTCCATCAGGCTGCTGGTGGCGGGAATGATTGCGACGGATGTTCATATGGTCGCAAACCCTGCGGTTGACGCAGAGGGCAATATCTACGCCACGCTCTCCGGTTCCAGAGGCCAGAGCACGCCGGTTTCGGTATACCGCATCGGTTCAGACGGGGAAATGCGTCCGTTTGTCACGGGCATCATAAACGCGAGCGGGCTGGCGCTCGATCCAGAAGGTTTTCTGTATGTCTCGTCGCGCAATGACGGCACTGTCTTTCGCGTTTCACCGAACGGCATCTATACGCAATTTGCCGAAGGCATGGGGGTTGCAACGGGAATCGCGTTCGACTCGGAGCAGAACCTGTATGTGGGCGACCGCAGCGGCACGATCTTCAAGATCGCTCCGGATCGGCAGATTTTCGTTTTTGCCACGTTGGAGCCAAGCGTGGCGGCATATCATCTCGCGTTTGACCGCGATGGAACGCTCTATGTAACTGGCCCGACGACATCGAGTTTCGACGCCGTGTATGCGATTGATCGCGATGGCAATTCACGCGTTTTCTATCGCGGGCTGGGCCGCCCACAGGGGTTGGCATTGGACATTGCGGGCAATCTTTATGTCGCGGCTTCATGGCACGGACGGCGGGGAGTGGTGCGCATTACTCCATCAGGAGAAGCGTCCCTCGCAGTGGCTGGGTCGGGAATTGTAGGGCTTGCCTTTGCCCCTGGAGGCGACGTGATTCTGGCAACCAACACTGCCATGTATCATTTAGCTTTGGGAGTAGAAGGATTGCGCTTCTTCTGACCATTGCTCTGCCCTCCGCACTTGCATGAAATGTGAAATTATCGCCATCGGCTCCGAGCTGCTGACGCCTTTCCGTCAGGACACGAACTCGCTCTATCTCACGGAGCGGCTGAACGGGCTGGGCGTCGAGGTTGCGTTCAAGACCATTGTCGGCGACCGCAGAAAAGACCTGACGAATGCGATTCGCACTGCGCTGGGGCGGGTGGACATCGTAATTACGATGGGCGGCCTTGGTCCGACGGAAGATGACTTGACGCGCGAAGCCTGGGCCGATGCGCTGGGCATTGAGCTGAGGCGTGACGCTGATATTGTCGGGCATCTCTATGTGCGCGCGGCGGAGCGACGCTGGCAGCTCACGGAAAATAATCTGAAGCAGGCTGATGTGCTGGCTGGAGCGCAGGTGCTGGAAAATCCGCGCGGCTCGGCGCCGGGGCAGTGGCTGGATACGGTTTACGGAGCGCATCGCAAGCTGGGGATGTTGCTGCCGGGGCCGCCGAGCGAGATCAAGCCCATGTTCGATGAGGAGTGCGTTCCGCGGCTGCGCGCGCTTCTGCCGCAGCGGTTTATCGCCACGCGCACGCTCAAGGCGGCGATGATCGGCGAGTCGCTTGCGGATTCCCGTATTGCGCCGATCTATACGCGCTATACGGATGTGGAGACGACCATCCTCGCGCATCTCGGCGACATTCAACTGACGCTGATCTCGACCAAGTCGACGAAAGAAGAAGCGGAAGCGCGGGTGAATGAACTGGCCAGCCTGATTGAAGAAGAGCTGGATGATTTGATTTATTCGTCGTCGACGCAGGCGGAATCGCTGGAACAGATCGTTTTGTACTACCTTGAAATGCGCGGCGCTACGCTTTCTGTGGCCGAAAGCTGCACCGGCGGATTGATCGCCGAGCGGCTGACGAGCATCAGCGGCAGCTCACGTTCGTTTCTTGGTGGCGCGGTGGTGTACAGCAATGAACTGAAGACGGAGTTTGCCGGCGTTCCCGAGGAGTTAATTGAAGAGAAAGGCGCGGTGAGCCGTGAAGTGGCGATCGCGCTGGCCGAAGGTATTCGCCGTCGCTGCCGCAGCACCTACGGATTGGGTGTGACTGGCATTGCCGGGCCTGGCGGCGCAACGGAAGAAAAGCCGGTCGGGCTTGTTTATATTGCCATTAGCGACGGCGTGCATACGGAAGTTGTTGAGAAGAATTTTTCCGGAGACCGCGAGCGCGTCCGCTTCTACGCGAGCCAGCAGGCGCTGGATATGGTCCGCCGCAAGCTGATGTAGCCGGGGCCTGCTAACCCTATTAGGACGGTCAGCGAGAGGAGCGGATTTTTTCGAGTGCGAGGA
Organism: Alloacidobacterium sp.; assembly: GCF_035631355.1. Taxonomy (NCBI): domain Bacteria; kingdom Pseudomonadati; phylum Acidobacteriota; class Terriglobia; order Terriglobales; family Acidobacteriaceae; genus Alloacidobacterium; species Alloacidobacterium sp. The sequence goes on along the minus strand of NZ_DASQIX010000069.1, from coordinate 50,856 downwards.
ATGAGGAGCGACGAATACCGAGTGTATTTTAGCGACGAGGGACGAAGCAATCGAAAAAATCCGCCCTCTCCCTTCGGGTTGCGGCCAAAATCCGGCCATACTTCGTTGTCGTCCTCGACAGTGGTTCCGCCACAATCTTCGGACTCCGCCTCGTCTGACCGGATTTTGGCGCGCAACGCTCACCGCCCTAATAGGATTTAGCAGGCCCTTGCTAAACTCATAATCGAAATGTCTGCCGTCACATATCTGGTGGTCTGTCTGATCGCATATGGCCTCGGGTCGATCCCGTTTGGATATGTGCTGGTGCGGCTCTTCCACAAGGAGGACATTCGTTCCAAGGGCAGCGGAAACATCGGTGCCACAAATGTTGTCCGCTCCGGCGCAAAAGGCCTCGGCGCTCTTACGTTTCTGCTGGACGCGCTGAAGGGCTACATTGCGGTGTGTGCGGCTGGGTGGGTGTTGAATCTGCATACGCTGGAGCAGGTCCCACTGCAGAACGCGATGGCATTTGCAGCGCTCTTTGCCATTCTGGGGCATATATTTCCGGCATGGCTCAACTTCAAGGGCGGTAAAGGCGTAGCTACGGCGCTGGGTGTGTTTATCGCGCTGGCCTGGCTTCCGGCGGTAGCAGCACTGGTTGTATTCGTCGCTATCTTCGCGGTGTCGCGCTTTGTTTCGCTGGCTTCGATTCTCGCTGCCGCGTCGTTTCCCGTTTTTGCCTTTCTGGCTCCGCACTTTCCATATTCGGTGCCCATGATCATGGTGATTCTGATCATCCCGTTGATCGTGATTGCGAAGCACCATCAGAACATCCATCGCCTGCTGAACGGGACTGAGTATCGCTTCGGCAAAACGAAGGCAAGCGCCGCATGAGCCGCATTGCCGTTATGGGCAGCGGCGCGTGGGGCACCGCGATTGCGCTGAGTCTGGCGGGCCGCGGCGGGCATGATGTGACGCTGTGGTCGCACTCGCCCGACGTAAGCGAGACGATTGTCGAGCGCGGCGAGAACACGGTGTTTCTTCCCGGTCTTGCGGTTCCAAAGAGCATCCGCGCGACTTCGAACGTTGAAGAGGCGCTGCGCGATGCGGAGATCGTTGTGAGCGTGATGCCGTCGCATCATGTTCGCGCGAGCTACGAGCAGTTTACGCCGTTTCTGCGCTCGGGCCAGATACTTGTAAGCGCGACCAAGGGCATTGAGGACGCGACGCTGCTGCGCATGAGCGAAGTGATTGCGGACGTGCTCGGAAAGTACGGCCTCAGCCTGCCGGTTGGAGTTCTCAGCGGGCCGTCATTCGCGCAGGAAGTTGCAGCGGGCTTTCCAACTGCGATTACGATTGCATCACAAGATGCCGACCTGACAGCGCGCATCCAGCGCGAGTTCGGCAGCCGGTCTTTGCGGCTCTATACGAATGATGATGTTGTTGGTGTTGAACTGGGCGGGGCGCTCAAGAATGTGATTGCCATTGCCGCAGGGATTGTCTCCGGGCTCGGACTTGGACACAACAGCGCTGCCGCGCTCATCACACGCGGTATCGCCGAGACGACACGCCTTGCTGTTGCGTGCGGTGGATGCAGCGAGACGCTTGCAGGGCTTTCCGGCATCGGCGATCTGGTGCTGACGTGCACCGGCTCGCTGTCGCGCAACCGGACGGTTGGAATCGAGTTGGGCAAAGGCCGGAGGCTGGCCGAGATTCTTGCCGGATTACACGGCAAGGTTGCAGAAGGTGTGCGAACGACTTCCGCTGCGCTTGGCCTTGCCCGCCGCCATAACATCGAGATGCCGATTGTGGAGCAGGTAGCTGCGATTCTGCATGAAGACAAGCCGCCGGTGGAGGCGATGCGCGACCTGATGGCGCGTCCGGGACGCGACGAGTAGCTTGTTACACTCAGAACAGCATGATTCAAACGCTGTTTGGCAGCCTGAACGAACCGGAAAAGAAGAGCATTTTCGACCGCATGAAGGATGCAGTCTCGCGCACGCGGGACAGCCTGGGGGAGCGGATCGAGAGCGTCATCGCGCTCACCCGCGAGGTGGACGAATCAGCGCTCGAAGAACTGGAGATGAGCCTGATCGCTTCCGATCTTGGTGTGACCACCAGCACTGAGATCATCGGCGCGCTGCGGGAGCGCGCGAAACGGCAGCAGATTCGCGACGGCGCGGAACTGAAACAACTGCTGAAGGAGCAGATTCAGGCCATTCTTGATGGACAGCAGCGTCCGGTGAAGACGGTAGCGACGCCGCCTGAAGTCATCATGATGGTGGGCGTGAACGGCACCGGCAAAACGACGACCAGCGGCAAGCTGGCGGCTTATTTCCGCGCGCAGGGCAGGAGCGTGCTGATGTGCGCCGCGGACACCTTTCGCGCGGCTGCGATTGAGCAGCTTGAGGTCTGGGGGCAGCGGAGCGAGGTAGAGATTATTAAGACGCGGCAGGGTGGTGACCCTTCAGCGGCGCTCTTCGACGCGTTGCGGGCGGCGAAGGCGCGCAGCAATGACGTGCTGATTGTCGATACCGCGGGCCGCCTGCACACTAAGAACAGCCTGATGGCCGAGCTCGACAAGATGCGGCGCACGACGCAGCGGATTGTTCCCGATGCTCCGCATGAAGTGTTGCTGGTGATGGATGCGACGACCGGGCAGAACGGATTGCAGCAGGCGCGGCTGTTTACCGAGTCGGCTGGCGTGACCGGCATTGTGCTCACCAAGCTTGACGGGACGGCTAAGGGCGGTATTGCGGTTGCGATTGCGCGTGAGCTGAATCTGCCTGTGCGATTTGTCGGCGTCGGCGAGAAGATTGAAGACCTGCTGCCTTTTGACAGCGCGGCGTTCGTCGATTCGCTGCTTGGAGCTTGAGCTTTGCCTGACGACCTTCAGTGGATGACGCGAGCGCTTGAGCTTGCTCAACGCTCGGTCGGGTTATCGTCGCCAAATCCTGCGGTCGGTTGTGTTCTGGTGCAGGGCGACGGGAGCCTTGTTGGCGAGGGTGTTCACGAATACGACAAGCTCGACCATGCTGAAATCGCGGCTCTGAAAGGAGCTGGAGAGAAAGCGCGCGGCGCGACGGCCTACGTCACACTGGAGCCATGTTCGCATCAGGGGCGGACCGGGCCTTGTGCCGATGCGCTGATTGCCGCGCAGGTCAGCCGCGTTGTTGTCGCGACGGGCGATCCGAATCCTGCGGTGAACGGACAGGGGCTTGCCAAGCTGCGCGCGGCAGGCATTTCCGTTACGACGGATATGCTGCGAGATCAAGCGCGCGCGCTGAATGACGGATTTGCGAAGCACATTCGAAATGGATTGCCTTTTGTTACGTTGAAGGCCGGCCTTTCACTCGATGGGCGGATCGCCCCAGCATCGGTTCCTGCGGGGCAGACGCATTACATTACCAGCGAGGCATCGCGCACTATTGTGCAGCGAATGCGCCACGCTTCGGATGCCGTCATCACCGGTGTTGACACGGTCATTGCCGACGATCCGCTGCTGACAGACCGCAGCGGATTGCGGCGTCGCCGGCCGCTTCTGCGTGTGGTGTTGGATTCGTCGCTGCGGCTGCCTGTCGGGTCGAAGCTGGTCAAGTCGGCGCAAGGTGATGTGGTGGCCTTTCATGCGTCGGCTAATTCTGATCGTGTGTGGGCGCTTGAAGATGCCGGTATCCGGCTGGAGCGGATCGAGGCGGTGGATGGGCACGTCTCGCTGCCGGCTGTAATGAAGCGGCTGGGCGAGAGGCCGGTGCTGAATGCGATGCTCGAAGCCGGTCCGCGGCTGAACAGCTCAGCGCTCGTGTCAGGAGTCGTGGACAAGCTGTGCTTGTTCTATGCTCCGTGTTTTCTTGGAGCGGATGCGGTTCCGCTGCTGGCTGGCGGGCGCATCGCAGCTCCGATTGAGCGCATCTCATGGAAGACTGTTGGAGATGATGTTTGCTTGGAGGGGTATCTGAGGGATCCGTGGGCTTAAAAAAGCCCGGGCCTGAAGGCCCTGAAATGACGTTGCAAATTCACTGGGCTAAAGCCCGGTGCTTCTACCTGAAAAACAGATCCGTCGCTGCGCTCAGTATGACAACTGGCGTAGAGGGATGACAACTGAAGGGGATGAGTAATTCATGTTTACAGGATTGATTGAAGCTACGGGCAAGATTTTGTGCGTTGACGAGAGCGCGGGAACGCTGCGGATTGCAGTGTCGGCGCCGAAGCTGGCGGAGCGGCTGCGGACAGGTGATTCCATTGCAGTCAGCGGCACTTGTTTGACGGCGCTTGATATCTCGGTCAATCCTCCTGTTTTTCATGCCGATCTGGCGGCGGAAACGGTGGCGCGGACTTCGCTGGCTGGGCTGCAGCCGGGCGCTGAGGTCAACCTGGAGCTGCCGACACCTGCAGGCACTCCGCTGGGCGGACATGTTGTTCAGGGGCATGTGGACGCTACGGGGACGCTGCTTGCGCTGGAGCCTGTCTCAAATAGCTCTCAGACTGACTTGTGGCTGCGCGTGGCGGTTCCGGCGAGTGTTGGGCGCTATGTGGTCGAGAAGGGGTCGATTGCGATTGAGGGCATCAGCCTCACTGTAGCCAAATTTGACGGAAAGACAGTCGCGGTTGCGATTATTCCGCACACTTATGCTCATACCAATCTGCACACCTTGAAGGCCGGCGATAAGGTGAATCTGGAAGCCGATGTGATGATGAAGTTCTTCGAGCAGCAGCAAAAGGCTGCGCCTGAGTTTGAATTGACGGTTGATTATCTGATCGCCAACGGATACTGACTTCTGCGGCTTATTGGGATTTCGGAAAACCCCAGGGCTAAAGCCCTTCTGCTAACGAGATCTCTATTCACCGGGCTAATCACCCCAGAACGCGAACATCGCGCGTTCCGGGGACCCCGAGAAGCCCGGTGCTTCTACCTGGCCTTGCCTTCGGCAAGGCTTTTGTTTTGTTTCTTCTTTTTTCGTCTGGCTGTAGACAGCCTACCTCCATGGTAGTAGAGTGTCTGCATCTTATGGCAGAGAAAGAAAATTACAAAAACCGAATTGAGCTATTGCAGGGGACACTGGACATGCTGATTCTGCAGACGCTGCAGTGGGGGACGCAGCACGGGTACGGCATCAGCCAGGCGATCCGTGCGAGCTCGGGCGAGGTGCTGCACGTGGAGACGGGGTCGCTGTATCCGGCGCTGCACCGTCTGGAGCGGCAGAAGTGGATTGCGTCGGAGTGGCGGCTTACAGAGAGCAGGCAACTGGCGAAGTATTACCGGATTACGACGGCGGGGAAGAAGCAATTGGCGGAGAACCGGAGCCGGTGGGAGCAGATGGTGATAGCGATTGGGGGAGTGCTGGGGATGGAGTAAACCCATATCTCGTCGAGATATGGGGCACCCGCACCCATGCTGAGTGAGGGTGTTACTCTCCCACCTTAGCGCCAGAAACGGGCGCTAAGATGGGGCACCTGAGATTTGTGCCTTGTTGAGGGTCCTTGCTGCGCAAGGACAATAGGCGCACCTTCGGTGCGGGTCCTTCGACTTCGCTGCGCTTCGCTCAGGATGACAACATTTTTGGGGAAGAGGTAAATCGTCATGAGGTGGTGGCCGAAGCAGGGCGAGCTGGATGCGGAGATTGAGGCGCATATTCAGATGGCCGTTGCCGAGCGAGTGGCGCGCGGCGAGGATGCGGATGCTGCGAGGCGTGAGGTGGAGCGGGAGATGGGGAACATTCCTCTGGTGAAAGACGTGGCGCGCGAGGCGTGGGGATGGGTGTGGCTGGAGCGGCTCGTGCAGGACTTGCGCTATGCACTGCGGCAACTGCGGAAGTCACCGGCATTTGCGGTGACGGTGATTGCTACGCTGGCGCTGGGCATTGCCGCTCCGGCAGCGATGTTTACGGTAGTGGACCGGGTGATGCTGCGGCCTTTGCCTTATAAGGATGCGGGACGGTTGGTTTATATCAGCGATGCGAGCCAGAGGAATGAGCATGATTACAGGAGCGGCGCGCCGTATCTCGATCTTGCGGAATGGCGGAAGTGGAATAGAAGCTTTGAGAGCATCGGTTATTTTGTGCAGGCGGATAAGCGGAATTTTCTCGAAGGAAAAACGGCAACAGAAGGGGTGGGATTTTATAAGGTCAGCGGGAACCTATTTGCAGTACTGGGGACAGCTCCTGCACTGGGGCGTGATTTTCGCAACGGCCCCGATGGATTTGCGAAGAATGGGGATGAGAGGAGCATCGTCATCAGCGATGCGATCTGGCGGTCGATGTTTGGCGGCGATCCGGGGATACTCGGGCAATCGGTCAAGATCAGCGGTGAACCTTATGTAGTTGTGGGCGTGATGCCGCGCGGGTTCTCGTTTCCATTCGATCCGGCAAGCCAGCAGGTGTGGACGCTGAGGCAGCTGGGTGATGCGGACAAGGGGCGCACAGATGATACTCCCACGTTCACGGTGATTGGGCGGTTGAAGTCCGGAGTGAAGGCTTCGCAAGCGGAAGCGGAGCTGTCGACGCTGCAGAAGCAGATTGCGGTTGGATATGTCGATCCCGAGACGCGGCAGGAGCGTTCGGGAGTATGGCTGGAATCCTATGCAGGATCGCTGGTGGAGAAAGGCACAAAGCGGGCGCTTGAAATGTTGCTGGCAGCGTCCGGCGTGTTGTGGTTGATTGCGTGCGTGAATGTGACGAATCTTCTATTGGCGCGGGCGATGATGCGGCAGCGCGAGGTTGCCGTTCGTGGCGCTCTGGGCGCGGGGCGATGGCGCATCGTGCAGCAGTTCATGGCTGAGGGGCTGCTGCTGAGCGGGTGCGGAGCAGTGATTGGGCTGGGGCTCGCGGTGCTGGCGGTGAAGCTTTTTGCCGCGGGCATGTCGCACCATCTGCCGTTCAGCGTACCAGCTGTTCCGGACTGGCGAGTGGTTGCTGGGTTGCTGGCCCTGACGGCGGCCTCGGCGATGATTTCGTCAATCTGGCCTGCATGGATGTCTGCTCATGCGCCGATTGAGCCAGCGTTGAAGCAGGGAGGATTGCAGACTGGAAGTGCACGCGGGCAGAATCGATTGCGCGGCGCGCTGGTAATGATCGAAATTGCGCTTTCGCTGACACTCCTAGTGGGTTGCGGGCTGCTGCTGCGAACGATTTATGCACTGCGGCATGTGCCACTCGGGTTTCGCACGGACCACATCATCGTGGCGAATTTGCAGATTCCCGGTTATAAATTTGGCGGGCAAAACATGACAAACAACCTTTATCTGCCGTTGCTGGAGCGTGCGAAGCATTTGCCGGGTGTGCAGTCTGCGGGGCTGATGACGGAGGTGCCATTGGGAGAGACGTTCAACATTCATCTTGAACTGAAGATGGACGCTTCGCAGTCCCCGAACAGAAAATCGTGGAAAGTAGTCAGCCTGCTTAAGGCTGCGACACCTGATTTGCAGCAGGTATTTGGGTTCAAGATGTTAGCGGGGCGGTTTTTCAATCAACAGGACACTCCATCGTCGCAGCCTATATTCGTCGTCAATCGCGCCTTTGCTCGAGAGTATTCGCCAGATGAGCAGGACCTGAGCAAAGTCATCGGTATGAAGCTGTGGCACATTAACTCGGGAAAAGATGCGGAAATTGTGGGCGTGCTCGACGACATGCGGCAGAGCGCGGTCGCTGAACCATCGACGCCTGAGGTTGAGGTCTCGATATCGCAGCTCACGCCTGAGAGCGGAATTTACAAGACGCTGGAGGGGATTGCCATGGACCTTGCCGTCCGCACGGACCGCGATCCGAAGATGATGATTTCGGAGCTGCGCGAGGTGCTGCGGCAGGCCGATCCGGCGCTGGTGGGCAGCAACTTTACCACGATGGACCAGGTGGTGGAGGATTCGTTTGGCAGCCAGCGGCTGGCAGCGCATCTGCTGGAGATTTTTGGCGGGTCGGCGCTGCTGCTGTGCGTGGCCGGATTGTATGGGCTGCTGGCCTATGTGGTTTCGCAGCGCACGCGCGAGCTGGGAGTGCGGTTGGCGCTGGGGGCGCAGCGCGGCGATCTACTGTGGCTGGTGCTGCGGCAGGCTTCGGTGATGCTGGTATCCGGCGTGGTGATTGGGCTGGCGTTGGCGATTGCTTCCGGGCGCGTAGTGCGGAGTTATCTGTATGGCGTGAGCGCGCGCGATGGATGGACGCTTGGGTTTGTTGCTTTGATCTTGCTGGTGATTGGGATGGTGGCGGCTTATCTGCCGGCGCGGAGGGCGGCCATGGTGGATCCTATGGAGGCGTTGAGGGCTGAATGAGATTCAGGGAGTAGGGGTTCTTGCTTTCCCATCTTTCGCTTTGCGAAGGATGGGGCACCCGAGATCGTGCTCTGGTCAAGAAAAGCAGGTCCTTCGACTTCGCTTCACTTCGTTACGCTACGCTCAGGATGACAACTTTAAACAACAGCTTCGTCTGAGAATGAGCCAGATAAAGCAACTTCCGCTGACATGAGCAAGCCCTGTGCCCTGTTTCAGTATGCCTGCAATTGCTCAATCGGCAAGCGAATCTGAAAGCAGGTGGCGCCGGGTTCGGATTGCACGCGGACAAAGCCGCGGTGCTTGCGGATGGTGCGCTGTACGCCGTCGAGGCCGAGCCCTAGGCCGCTGCCGGGAGCTTTTGTCGTGAAGAACGGCTCGAAGATGCGGTCCTGAAGCTCGGGTGGGATGCCGGGGCCGTTGTCCCACACTTCGATGAGCAGCATGTCACCGGAGACCTGCACACTCAGCGTGATTTTGCCGTGGTCCTGGATGGCGTCGAGGGCGTTTTCAAGCAGGGCCATCCAGACCTGATTGAGTTCGCTGGCGTAGGCGCTGATGTGCGGCAGCTCTTCGGCGTAGCGGCGCTCGACTTCAACGTGCTGCAGGCGTGACTGGAGCATGGCCAGCGTGTTTTCGAGGCCCTGCGGGATGTCGACTTCCTGGATGGGCGCCTGGTCCATGTAGGAGTAGTCCTTGATGGCGCGGATGAGGTCGAAGATGCGGTTGGTGGAGTCGAGCATGGCCTCGGTCATGCCGCGCGCGCGCAGCGAAGAGGCAAGCTGCGTGAGGATGACGGCGATGGCGTCGGCGTCGAGAAAGCCGGGTAGACACTCGAGCGTTTCGGGTTCGACTCCCGCCTCGGCCAGCTCGGGAGCGATCCTCCACGGATCCTCGATGTTGTGGGCGCGCATCCAGGCGGCGAGCTGGTCCTCGCGCGCGGCAAAGTCTTCGGCCTTGCCGCGATGCTCCCGCGCGTGCTCGATGACTGCCTCCTGCCACTTGCGCACGACGAGGAGATGGGCCTCGGAAAGACAAAGGCTGCCGAGGCGGAACTTTTCGTGTCCGTAGACGTGCAACTCATCGAGCAAGCCGGATGCGGCGCGCTGCGCGGCGGAGGCCGGGTTATTAAGCTCATGGGCGAGATTGCCGGCAAGCTTGCCGAGCGCGTTGAGTTTTTCCGCCTGCTGCTCCATGCGCGTGACTTCGCGCACGCGGTCAAGCAGGATGGAGACGGAGCGCTGCGTCATGGACGGGATGGCGTCGAGCATCTCGGTGAAGAGATCGCGGTGATACATCAGCGCCCAGGTTGGCGCAACGGTGTATCCGTGGCCGCCGTAGGTCTTCATGCGCGAAAACGGGAGCAGGCCGGAGATGATGCCGGAGCGCCCGACCCATAGGGCGGCGGGACCGCCGTGCTCGCGACGGACGTGGATCTCGCCTTTGAGCATGATGGTCATTTCGTTGGCGACGTCGCCTTCATGGAATATGGTTTCGCCCGCTTCAGCAAAGCGCTCTCTGGCATGAGTGGCAAGCCACTCGTATTCAGAATCTTTCAGGCCGTGGAGGGGGATGACGCGCTTGAGCGCGGCGATGATGTCCGGGAGCGGGGTCGCGTTGCGCGGGGTAAGACTCTCGGGGGCGGGGGCGATGCTGGCTGTATTCATGGAACCTTACCTGTTCTGATGGTACATGGTAGTCCAGGATGCGTTTAATCCACGTCAAGAATCCGTTGAATCGACCTAATTGGCGTGCGGGCGCTGCATTTCTATCTTTCGTTCGGGCATAGCGTCGATCAGGTTGTTAAGACGGGTGATGGTCACCGGTTCAGCGCTTTGCAGCCTGATCGTACCGTCTTCGCCGAGCAGAAGGACGGTAAATTGATTTTCCGGAACATGAAAACGGCTACGAATGGCCGCGAGTTCTTTCTCGCTCAGCAGAGCGTAGGGAGTGTCGAGCGGCGGCTGATAGTTTGCCATCTTCGCGATGACAGGAATGAGGAGGACGAAGCGGTCCATCATATCGTCGGCGGCATTGTCGAGCGTGGATTGCTGTTTGACTAAGCGCGCATCGGTTGCGGTTGGGCTAAAGATGATCAGCGGGCGATAACAACGGCGCATCTGCGTGAGAGATGTTGGTTTCAGCGCACAGTCGGGACGTGCCTGTGCCTGCATCAGCACGGGGGCGAGAAGGAGTATGGCGAGTGGGGGAAGATGCTTCGTCATACGGAGTCGGTACTTCTATGATGCCGCGAAATGCGGTGTTTTGAGACCCCGCTGGGTGAGTGTGTTGCTTTCCCACCCTTTCGCAAGCTGCGCGAAAGGGTGGGGCACCCGGCCATCTAGTGAGGGTCAAAACCCCACATCTCTGCGAGATGTGGGCACCCATCTACAAGCGGTTGTTAAGCTTGCACGGTTTCGGGTTGGGCGGCTTGCGGCGTTCCATCCTTCACGACGACGGGGTCGAGGAAAGGCATGGCAGAACGCAGCTCGGCGCCTACGGTTTCGATCTGATGGTTCGCTTCCTGCCTGCGGATTGCGTCGAACTTCTTGCGGCCGGTCTTGTTTTCTTCGATGAAGTTTTTCGCGAAAGTGCCGTCCTGGATTTCGGCGAGCAGCTTTTTCATCGCGGCGCGGGTCTCGTCGGTGACGATGCGCGGGCCTGCGACATAGTCGCCGTATTCGGCGGTATTGGAGATGGAGTAGCGCATGTAGGCGAGACCGCCGCGATACATGAGATCGACGATGAGCTTGAGCTCGTGCAGGCACTCGAAATAGGCAAGCTCAGGCTGATAGCCGGCTTCGACCAGTGTTTCGAATCCGGCCTTGACGAGAGCCGAGGTGCCTCCGCAGAGGACGGCCTGTTCGCCAAAGAGGTCGGTTTCGGTCTCTTCTTTGAACGTGGTTTCAAGCACTCCGGCGCGGGTGCAACCGATGCCCTTGGCGTAGGAGAGCGCAAGCGCAAGCGCGTTGCCGCTGGCGTTCTGCTCGACGGCGACCAGGCCCGGCGTGCCGCCGCCTTCGGTGAAGACTTCGCGGACGCGATGGCCGGGGGCTTTCGGTGCTGCAAGGAAGACATCGACGCCGGCAGGCGGCTTGATGGTGCCGTAGCGGATGTTGAATCCGTGGGCGAAGACGAGGGCCTTGCCCGGCGTAAGGTGCGGCGCCACTTCCTTCGCATAAACCTCGGCCTGGGTCTCATCGGGTGTGAGAATCATGATGACGTCACCCCACTTTGCCGCGTCGGCTATGGAGGTGACTTCAAGGCCGGCCTTCTTTGCCTTGTCGATGGACTTGCTGGTTGCGGGCAAGCCGACCCGGACTTGAACGCCTGAGTCCTTGAGGTTGAGGGCGTGCGCGTGTCCCTGCGAGCCGTAGCCGATGATGGCGACTTTTTTCCCTTGGATGATGGAGAGGTCAGCGTCGTGGTCGTGATATGTCTTTGCCATTTTGTTTCCCTTCGTTGTATGCCGGGGCTGAAGCCCCTCTTTGTGAATCTCTTATTCACCGGCCTGAAGGCCGGTGCTTCTACCCTGAAAACTTGATTGAGAGCTTGAGAAAATCTGGCCTCAGCGGCTGAAGCCGTGCCCCTTCAAAACTTAGAAACTTGCAGCATCTTCCAGATTCTACTTCTGGAAATTTGATTCTTCCTCCACCAGGTCGAAGACGGCGGTGTTCTTGGTTTCAGTTTCCGGTTCGGCAGCGACGCGCATGGCTTCAAGGACACGGCTGGTGTGGCGGCCGCGGCGCATCACCATGCGTCCGGTGCGCGAGACTTCGAGAATCGGATCACCGCTTTCCATCAGGACCTGAATCAGTCCTTCGATCTTGCTTTCGACGCCGGTGATTTCGATCATCAGCGACTCGGGCGCGAGATCGACGATGCGAGCGCGGAAGACTTCGACCAGCTCGAAGATGTGCGAGCGCGTCTGCGGCGTCGCTCCGACTTTGATGAGCGCGAGCTCACGGCTGACGTTGGCGACCTGGTCCATGTCGTCCACTTCGAGCACGTTTTCGAGCTTGTAAAGGCTGGCCATGATGCGATGACCGGCGGAAGTGGACGAGTGCGCGACGATGGTCATGCGCGAGATTCCCGGCCGCTCCGACCGTCCGACCGTCAGCGAGACGATGTTGACGTTGAGGCGGCGAAAAAGGGAGGCGACGCGGGTGAGCACGCCCGGCTTGTCTTCTACGAGTGCGACAAATGTATGCAGCATGATTACTGATTCTTCCTTATGCGTCTTCTGCTGTTTCAATCATAGGATTGTCGGGCCGGCGGATCATTTCGTGCAAGGCCGAGCCTGCGGCAACCATTGGGTAAACGGAATCTTCTTTCTCCACCAGAAAGTTTATGAGATACGGCGCCTTGGAGCCACGCGCGGATTTGACGGCAGCCGCGACTTGCGGTCGTGTGCTGACGGTCGCGCCTGAGATGCCGTGGGCGTCAGCCAGCTTTACGAAGTCAGGGCTGAGGATGGGCGAGGAGGCATAGTTCTTGTCGTAAATGAACTCCTGCCATTGGCGCACCATGCCGAGGAACCCATTGTTAATCACGGCAATGTTGATGTCGAGGTTCTCCTGCGCGATGGTGGAAAGCTCAGGGGCGGTCATCTGGAAGCCGCCGTCGCCGGCGATGACCCAGACTTCTTTATCGGGGCAGGCGATTTTCGCGCCGATGGCCGCGGGCAGAGCAAAACCCATGGTCCCGAGTCCGCCGGAGGTGATGAGAGTGCGCGGTGCATCGTGCTTATAGTACTGCGCCTCCCACATCTGGTGCTGGCCTACGTCGGTGACGACGATGGCCTTGCCACCGGTCGCGTTCCAGAGGTCATTGATGACGTGCGCGGCGTATAGGTGGCCGTTGTCGGGCAGGTTCTTGATGTCGCGCACGGCGCTTTCACCTTTACTCTCAGTAATCTCGCGCAGCCAGGGAGAATTTGCTCGTTTGGAGAGACTCGGCAGCAGGAGTTCGAGTACCTGCTTCAGATCGCCGATGAGGGCGACGTCGACTTTTACGTTCTTGTTGATCTCCGCCGGGTCGATTTCGATATGGATCTTCTTTGCGTTCGGCGCGTAGGTGGCAAGCGTTCCGGTGACGCGATCATCGAAGCGCATGCCGCAGGCGATAAGCAGGTCGGATTTCTGAATGGCCTGGTTGACCCACGCCTCGCCGTGCATGCCCATCATGCCCAGCGACAGCGGATGCGAGGCAGGAAAGCCGCCGAGACCCAGGAGCGTGGAAGCAACGGGAATCTGCATGCGCTCGGCGAGCGTGCGTAGCTGCTCGAATGCGGCGGACTGGATGACGCCGTGTCCGGAGAGGATGACGGGCCGCTTTGCTTCGCGGATGAGGCGCGCGGCGTCGGTAATGGAATCGGCGTTATGGCCGCGCATGGGATGCGGGCGGTAAGCCTTGGGCGCTGCGGCCTCGAAACTGAAGTCGGCGGAGCCTTGCTGCGCGTCTTTGGTGATGTCAACGAGCACGGGGCCGGGACGTCCGGAGCGCGCGATGAGGAAGGCTTCGCGCAGCGCAGGCGCAATATCTTCCGGGCGCGTGACAAGGTAGTTATGCTTGGTAACGGGCAGCGTGATGCCGGTGATGTCCACTTCCTGAAAAGCGTCGGAGCCAAGCACTTTGCTTGAGACCTGGCCGGTGATGCAGACGATGGGTACGGAGTCCATCATGGCGGTGGCGAGGCCGGTGACCATGTTGGTGGCTCCGGGGCCGGAAGTGGCGAGAGCGACGCCGACCTTACCCGACGCGCGCGCGTAACCGTCGGCCATGTGGGTTGCGCCCTGCTCATGCCGCGTGAGGATGTGGCGGATGGGGAATTTGCGCATCGCGTCGTAGATAGGCAGAATGGCCCCGCCGGGGTAGCCGAAGACATCGCTGACACCCTCGCCGACGAGCGTGGCCCAGGTAATTTCCGCGCCGGTGAGGCGGGTGGTGTGCGATGGTGAGTCGTTTTGTGGGGTGTGGCCCATGATGTGACTCCTTGAAACAATTCCCTCAGGGGCTAAAGCCCCGTAAACGTTCTGAATTTACGGCACGGCTGAAGCCGTGCCCTTACGAAACATTGCTAATTCGTAACTGCGCCTTGCGATGCCGATGAAACCGTGTTGGCGTACTTGCGGAAGACGCCACGCTGGAACTTCGGCTCGGGCGCCTTCCAATTTTGTAACCGTGACTGTAACTCTTTCTCCGATACCTCGACATCGAGCTTGCGGTTCGGGATATCGAAGTGGATGATGTCGCCTTCATGGATGGCTGCGATGGGACCACCGACCGCAGCTTCCGGCGCGACGTGGCCAACCATGAGACCGCGAGTCGCTCCGGAGAAGCGGCCATCGGTGAGCAGAGCCACGGTTTCAGACAATTCAGGAATAGCGACGAGCGCGGCGGTGATCTGAAGCATCTCGCGCATGCCGGGACCGCCTTTGGGGCCTTCATAGCGAATGACGAGGACTTCGTTTGGCTTGATGCTTCCTGAATCGACGGCGCGGAAGGCGTCTTCTTCGCAGTCAAAGACGCGCGCAGGGCCGCGATGCTCGAGGCGATTGTGTCCGGCAACCTTGATGACACAGCCATCAGGCGCGATGTTGCCTTTGAGGATGACGAGGCCGCCGGTTTTCTTGATGGGCGACGAAACGGGATGGATCACGTCCTGGTCTGGCGCTTCGACAGCCTCGGCTGCTTCTTCGGCGAGCGTGCGTCCGGTGACATTGATGCAGTCCTTGTGCATCAGACCTGCTTCAATGAGTCGCGCTGCGAGCAGACGGCTGCCCCCCGCATTGTAGTAGTCGGGGGCGACATATTTGCCGCCGGGTTTGAGGTCGCAGAGCAGCGGGGTGTTGCGGCTGAGGCGGTCGAAGTCATCGACGGTAAGCTTGATGCCCGCCTCATGCGCGATGGCGATGAGGTGCAGCACGGAGTTGGTCGATCCGCCGGAAGCGGCCACGCTGGTGATGGCGTTTTCCAGCGATTCGCGCGTGATGATCTGGCTGGGGCGCAGATCGCGGCGGGCGAGTTCCATGACCATCGCTCCGGCCTTGCGCGAGGCGGCGTGCTTTTCCGGAGAGAATGCAGGCACGCCGGACAAACCAATGGGCGAGATGCCGAGGAATTCGCAGGCCATGGCCATAGTGTTGGCGGTGAACTGGCCACCGCAGGCTCCCACGCCGGGACAAGCATTGGCTTCGATGGCTTCGAGTCCCGCGTCGCTGAGCTTTCCGGCGGAGTGCGCGCCGATGGCTTCGTAGACATCCTGAATGGTGATGTCTTTGCCGTTGAGATGGCCTGGAGCAATCGATCCGCCGTAGATCATGAGTCCGGGGATATTGAGGCGCGCGAGCGCCATCACGGTGCCGGGCATGTTCTTGTCGCATCCGGCGATGCAGACGAGGCCGTCGAAGAGATTGCCGCGGGAGACAAGCTCGATGGAGTCGGCTATAACTTCGCGGCTGATGAGCGAGGCCTTCATGCCCTCGGTGCCCATGGTGATGCCGTCGGAGATGGTGACGGTGTTGAACTCCATCGGAGTGCCTCCGGCATCGCGCACACCCTGCTTCACGGCCTCGGCGATGGTGCGCAGGTGGAAGTTGCAAGGGCCGATTTCCGTCCAGGTGTTAGCGATGCCGATGATGGGCTTGTGCAGGTCTTCAGGCATAAAGCCGACGCTGCGAAACATGGAGCGCGTTCCGGCGCGGCTTGGGCCTTCTGTGAGTGCTCCACTCTTCCATTTCGGGTCGTGTGTCTTGCCGTTCTGGGCCAAAGTTTTCTTCTCCGTAATTTATGGTCTGGGGGCGAGCCAGAATTTTTCGTTGTGTTGTTTTTCGAAAGCGTCGAGCGCGGCGGCGTGACGTAGTGTGAGGCCGATATCGTCAAGCCCTTCGAGCAGGCAATAGCGACGGAAGGGATCGATGGAAAACTTTGCTTCAAATCCGTGCGCGTCTTGGATGGTTTCGTCTTCGAGCGAGACGGTCAGGCGGTAGTCCTCGAATTTTGCCGCGCGATTGAGCAGAGTCTGCACCTGCTCTTCCGGCAGCGTGACCAGCAGGATGCCGTTCTTGCCCGCGTTTGAGTGGAAGATGTCGGCGAAAGAGGGCGCGATGACGCAGCGGTAGCCGTAATCGAAGAGCGCCCAGGCGGCGTGTTCGCGCGACGAGCCGCAGCCGAAGTTTTTTGCCGCGATGAGAATCTCAGAGCCTTTGTAGCGCGGCTGGTTGATCTCGAACTGCGGGTCCTTGCGCCAGTCGAAGAACAGAAACTCGCCATAGCCGGTGCGCTCAATGCGCTTGAGGAACTGCTTGGGGATGATCTGGTCGGTATCGACATTAGCGCGGTCAAGCGGCGTGACGACGGATGTGAGCTTGCGGAATGGCTGCATTAGGCCAGGACCTCCTCGCCTTTAAATTCCCATTGGCGGATGTCGGTGAAGTGTCCGGTGACGGCTGCTGCGGCGGCCATCTCAGGGCTGACAAGGTGTGTGCGCCCGCCGCGCCCCTGGCGTCCTTCAAAGTTGCGGTTGCTAGTGGAGGCGCAGCGCTCGCCGGGCTGAAGGATGTCGGGATTCATGCCGAGGCACATGGAGCAGCCGGGCTCGCGCCACTCGAATCCTGCTTCGAGGAAAACTTTGTCGAGGCCCTCTTTTTCCGCCTGCGCCTTGACCAGGTGCGAGCCGGGAACAACCATGGCGCGGACGTGCGAATGGACACGGTATCCGGTAACAACTTTGGCGGCGGCGCGCAAGTCTTCAATGCGCGAGTTGGTACAGGAACCGATGAAGACGCGGTCAATGGCGATGTCTTCGATAGGTGTGCCGGGCTGGAGATCCATATATGCAAGGGCCTGGTCGATGGCGCGGCGGTCAGTTTCTGACTGCGACTCGACAGGGCCGGGCACGCGGTCCGTCACACGAACAACCATGCCGGGGTTTGTGCCCCAGGTGACGTAGGGAACGAGGTCTGTGGCTTTGATGAGCACCTCGCGGTCGAACTTGGCATCCGGGTCGGACTTGAGCTGGCTCCATTCGGCTACGGCTTCGTCCCATGCCTTGCCTTCGGGCGAAAATCCGCGATCTTTGAGGTATGCGAAGGTGGTTTCGTCGGGAGCGATCATGCCGGCGCGCGCGCCTGCTTCGATGCTCATATTGCAGATGGTCATGCGGCCTTCCATAGAAAGGCCACGAATGGCCGAGCCCGCGTATTCGATGACGTGGCCGGTAGCGCCGTCAGTGCCGATGCGGCCGATGATGCCGAGGACGATGTCTTTCGCGGTGACGCCTGCGGGCAGCTCGCCTTCAACGGAGATGCGGAAAGTTTTCGGCTTCGATTGCTGCAGGCACTGCGTGGCCATAACGTGTTCGACTTCAGAAGTGCCGATGCCGAAGGCCAGCGCGCCGAACGCGCCATGGGTCGAGGTATGCGAGTCGCCGCAGACGATGGTCATACCCGGTTTGGTGAGGCCGAGTTCCGGTCCGATGACGTGGACGATGCCTTGGTTGGGCGATTGAATGTCGTAGAACTCGACGCCGAACTCTTTGCAGTTCTTGCGCAGCGCATCGATCTGCTTCGCGGCGATGGCGTCTTCGATGATGAGGCGGTTCGGCGTGGTCGGGACGTTGTGGTCCACGGTGGCTACTGTCCGGTCGGCGCGGCGAAGCTTGCGGCCGGCCATGCGGAGGCCGTCGAAGGCTTGAGGCGAAGTGACCTCGTGAACGAGATGCAGGTCGATGTAAAGCAGCGCTGGCTCGTTCGCGGGTTCGGCGACGAGGTGCTGCTCCCAGACTTTTTCAAAGAGTGTTTTTGGTGTGCTCATTCGTTGTCCAATTCCTGATGGGTGCCCGATTCTTACTCTTTAAACGGCGTGCATGGCCTGCCGCTTATCGCTGATTTCGTTTAAAGCTTCATGTACCTGTTTACCCATGGCCTGAGTGGACAGGACCATCTTTTTATCCTTCTCGCTGCGGGCGAGGTCGGCGGTGCGGTAGCCCTGCTCCAACACTTTGCGGACCGCTGTTTCGATCGCCTGCGCATCCTGTTCGAGATTGGCTGAGTGCCGCAGCAGCATGGCTGCAGTTAGAATCGCGCCGAGCGGATTGGCGATGCCCTTGCCAGCAATGTCCGGCGCAGAGCCGTGGACCGGTTCGTAAAGATTGACCTGGCCGCCGATGGTGGCCGAAGGCAACATGCCGAGTGATCCGGTGATGACGGCGGACTCGTCGGAGAGGATGTCGCCGAAGAGATTTTCTGTCAGCACTACGTCATAGGTGCGTGGCGTGTTCATCAGGTGCATGGACATGGCGTCAACATACTGATGTTCGAGCGTGACGTCAGGAAAATCTTTTGCCACTTCGGTCACAGTCGTGCGCCAGAGTTGCGAGACTTCGAGCACATTGGCTTTATCGACCGAAGTCAGTTTCTTGCGGCGCTTCTGCGCGAGTTGAAAGGCAATGCGCGCTACGCGGGCCACTTCATCGCGGGTGTAGCGCATGGTGTTCCATGCTGAGTTGGTTTCGCGGTTCCACTGGCGCGGCTCACCGAAATAGAGACCGCCGAGGAGTTCGCGAACGAAAATGATGTCAGCGCCGTCGATGACTTCGGGCCTGAGCGGCGAGTTTGCGGCAAGCGCCGGATGTGCAAAGGCCGGGCGCAGATTGGCGAATCCCCCGAGGGCCTGGCGGATTTGCAGCAGTCCGGCTTCCGGGCGGCGGTCCGGCGGAAGCGAATTGAACTCATTACCGCCGACAGCGCCGAGCAGCACCGCATCGCTTTCGAGCGCGGCATCGAGCGTCGCGGGAGGCAGGGGCGTTCCGTGGGCCTTGATGGCGACGCCGCCAATCAGTTCCTTGCGAAACTCGAAATCGTGCCCGCCCCATTCGGCAACTGAGCGCAGGATGCGCTCGGCTTCGCCTGTGACTTCGGGGCCGATGCCGTCTCCGGCGGCGACAAGAACCTTCAGCTTCATCTGTGCGTGTTCTCCGAAAATTTTCCGGGGCTGAAGCCCCTTTTTGATTCGTTCTTATTCACCAGGCTAAAGCCGGTGCTTTACCTTGTATCGGCTGGGCGGGAGAACTTCAGATCCTTCGACTACGTTCCCTACGGTCACTCCGCTCAGGATGACAACTTAAAAATTCGTTCAGTCACGGCTAAAGCCGTGCCCCTTCAAACCATTTCGTTCAACTGGCTTCGCCGACAGGCTCAGTTGAAATCAGATCTTCGTGGCGCTTATGGTGCGCGACCAGATTGATCAAGTCCTGGTCGTAGATAGCTTTTTTCTTGTCGGCAAGCTCGGTGAAGGCGCGGTAGGCAGCATCGAGATCGCTTGCCGCAAGCTGATAGCCGAGGTCGTGGAGGCGCGAGCGCAGGGCGTGGCGACCCGAATGTTTGCCCAAAACCATGCGGTTCGTGGGAACGCCGACGGATGCAGGCGTCATGATTTCGTAGGTCAGCGGGTTCGAGAGCACTCCATGCTGGTGAATGCCGGCCTCGTGCGCGAAAGCATTAGCGCCGACGATGGCTTTGTTCGGGGAGGGCGCGAAGCTGATGACTTTGGCTAGTTGCTGGCTCGCAGGATAGAGCTGTTCGGCCTTGAGGCCATGCTCAACTGGATATTGATCGGCGCGAACGATGAGGGCGGCGGCGATTTCTTCAAGGGCGGCATTGCCGGCACGTTCGCCAATGCCGTTAATGGTGCATTCGACCTGGCGCGCTCCACCATCGATGGCGGCGAGGGAGTTGGCGACAGCGAGGCCAAGGTCGTTGTGACAATGCGAGGAGAAGACGACCTTGTCTGAGCCCGGAACGCGCTCACGCACTATGCGAAACATCGCGCCATATTCGTTGGGAACCGAGTAGCCGACCGTGTCCGGCATGTTGATGGTCGTTGCTCCGGCTTCGATGGCGGTCTGAACAATTTTGCAGAGGAAGTCGATGCTGGTGCGGGTCGAGTCTTCCGGCGAGAACTCGATGTCATCGAAGTACTTGCGCGCCAGCGTAACGGACTCGGCGGCGGCCGCCAGGGCCTCTTCGCGGCTCATGCGCAGCTTGTACTCGAGGTGAATGTCCGAGCTGGCGAGGAAGATATGGATGCGCGAGCGCTCGGCGTGCTCAAGGGCGGCCGCCGCACGCTCGATGTCCTCGCGCTTGGCGCGGGAAAGCGATGCGATGCGCGGACGGCGTATCTCCTTTGCCACGGCCTGGATAGAGGCGAAATCACCGTCGGAGGAGATAGCGAAGCCGGCTTCGAGAATGTCCACGCCGAGGTCGTCGAGCGCGTGGGCCATGGCCAGCTTTTCGTGTTGCGTCATGCTGCAGCCGGGGGACTGTTCGCCGTCGCGGAGTGTGGTGTCAAAGAAAAGAAGCTTCTCTTGCGCCATATCGGGGAAACCTCGACTGCAACCAGTTTCGCAAAAGCCGAGGCATAATTCAAATTTTTAATTTCTTGATTTACGATAAATTCTAGTTATGATTCCCAGTAGCCACGCCGCTAGGACGCAATGTACTTATGGAATTATCCCAACTGGAAACATTTCTTGCTGTAGTGACGGAGCGCAGCTTTTCCCGCGCGGCGACGCGATTGCATCGCACTCAACCTGCTGTGAGCCAGGTGGTCCGCAAGCTGGAAGAAGAATTAGGTGAGCCACTATTCGAGCGAGCTTCGCGCGACGGGACACTGACAGCAGCGGGTGAGGTGCTGCGCGATTATGCGGAGCGCCTGCTGAGCCTGCGCAATGAAGCCGCAAGCGCGCTTGAAGAAGTACGATCGCTCGAGCGCGGACGGCTGACGCTGGCCGCAAACGAGTACACCTGTTTGTATCTTCTTCCAGTGCTTGATGAGTTTCGGCGGCAGTGCCCACAGATATCGATTATGGTGCAGCGGTCGCTGGCGAGCCGCATCCCGGATGAAGTGCTGCGGCGCACGGCGGAGATTGGTATTGTTTCGTTCCAGCCTGACAACGACCAGTTGGGCGCAATTGCTGTTTACGCTGACGACCTCATTTTCGTGGTGCATCCGAAGCATGTGCTGGCGCGCGAGGAGAGCGTGCGCGTTCGCGACCTGGGCGCGGAAAACTTCATCGCGCACAATGTTGCTTCGCCGCGGCGCAAATTAGTGGAAGAATCCTTTGCGAAGCACAGGACGCCGTTGAATATCGGCGTGGAATTGCCCAGCCTGGAGGCCATCAAACGCTTTGTGGCCAGCGGGAACGGCGTGGCGCTGGTCCCGGCACTTTCAGTGCAGACAGAGATCGCGCGCGGAGAACTGGTCGGAGTGCCGGTCCCGGAACTGGATTGCTCGCGGCAATTGTGGCTGGTGTATCGCAAGCAGGGAAGCCTGTCCTATGCGGCGCTGGCCTTTATGCGCGTGGTGCGCACGCTGGCCCAGGACCGCGGCGCGCCTTTCTTGTATGACGAGAAAAAGACCGCTGCGTCTAAACACCTTAAGCGGTAGCTGTGCAAATAGCCGCTGGCAGGTACAATGGCGAGGTGGGCATTTGCCGCCCACTATAACTTTAAAATCGACGGGCCCGAGAGGCGTTGCGCCTGCGGAGCTAACGGCAGGCGAAGAGGTTCACGAAACGGATGAAGAAGATTTTTGTGTTTTTGGCGTTGCTGTCGTTTTCGGCAGCGGCTGGATTTGCGCAGGAGAGCAGACAGGATGCGAGCTTAAGCTGGACGGCCCTGATTCCACCGCACGTGGTGGGCAATACGGTGCAGCAGGACGGAACGATCGGCGTCTACGGCGCGCTGGCAAGCTATCGCTACATGCTTACACCGCGTTCAGCGCTCGAGCTGAATTACCAATACCAACAGAATGTAGAAAAGTACATTACCAGCTTCAATTCCATCCGTGTCCACGCGCGCATGCAGGAAATCTCCGGCGCATACATCTACAACTTTACTTTCAGAAACTTCAACCCATTTGTGGAAGCGGGCGTCGGCGGTTATATCTTCAGCCCTATCAAAGACCAGAAGACCACCGATCTCGATGCTAAGCAGAGCACCAACGTAGGCGCGCTCTATGGCGGCGGTATTGCTTATGAGCTGAGTCCAAGCTGGGACATTCGCGTTGAGTACCGCGGCATTGTGGTCAAGGCGCCAAACTTCGGGTTGGAGCAGTATCGGACCAATCGCTACTACAACATCAGCAATCCTGCGATCGGCGTGGCATACCACTTCTAGCGCCAACTCAGATTTCACAGCACAATACAAGAGCCCCGGATCACTCCGGGGCCGTTGTTGTTGCCGGAAACTTGCTCTAGAAGATTCTATAGGAAACACCGCCACTGAAGCCGTTAGGGTTCAGGCCGTGACTCGGGTTGGGGAAGGTGAAGGCGAGGCCTGGCGCCGATGGCCAGAACTGATATTCATAATCGACACGCGCGCTGAAGCGATGCAAGAAGCGATATTCCGCGGTGGCGCCCGGAGTGTATGCAAAGTAACTTCCGCTGCCGATCTTGTTGGGATAGGTGATCAATCCAGCGCCCATAAGGAATTTCGCGTAGGCAGAGAGTCTGTGGAAGCGGATGAGCCGATAGCGGGGGCCAATCAGGTAGTTACTTTCATGCTCCCCTTCGAATTCGTTGAAGATGAGCCAGCGCGCTTCTCCCTCTGCGCCAAGATTGTGCAGGAAGATGTGGTCGGCGTCAACGAAGGCTGCGATACCTCCGAGACGGTTCGGTCCCCAGTCAGGGTGGAAATTGGAATACTCTGCGCCTGCGGATAACGTCAGCCCTCCGCCCTCGGTAGCTGGAGCGACCTGGGCGAATACTGAAATGGGGATGAGAAGAAGAGCGATACCGATTAGTTTTTGAACCACGTTGCGATCTCCGAAAGTGTGATCTGCCAAGGAATGAGCACTCCCAATAAAAAGTCGAGCTTTGCCTTCCCGCTTAGATGCAGCAGGCCTTAGGTCGGCCTACTGCGGGTTCTGCTGCGGCTGGGCATTGCTGGTTGCAGGAGCCTGCGGCTGTGTTTGGTTCTGGTCCTGAGCCGGTACTGTTGCCGACGCAGGGGCCACAGAAGGCGATTGGTACCGCTGCAGACGGAAGTAGACAGGCGTCAATTCGAGCGGCATCTTGTCACCCGGGTTCAGAATCTGGTCACCCTTGAGATTGAGGGCGTAGACCTTGTCATCCCAGGCATCGGTGCGGAGGTGGCTGCCGAGCGGGAGGGCGGCGCGATCCTGGCTAATGTCCTCGATGTTCAGCTTAGGGCCCTGATTGAGGAAGCCTGCCATCCAGGGAGTACCGTCAGCCCTCAGCAGGGAATCGCCAAGACGCGGCGTAACCAGGGCAGGCAGTGTTTTTGCCCGTGCTACGAGTTGCTGATAGAAGAGGCTGACGCTGGCCGCTTTATCGTGATAGACGGAGCCGTTGAAGAGATCCATCGCTTTCTTGGCCGCGGCTTCGTCATCCGCAGCTGTGTGGTTCATATTGATGCGTTCGAGGGTCGCTTCATCAGGGAAAAGCAGGCGATCATTGAAGGCATAGCGGGTGTCGATATGGTGGCCGAGCACGATGTGGGCAAGCTGAAAGCTGATTACCGCTGCAAGGTCTTCTTCCTGCGGCAGGACATCGATCAGGCCCTTGCTCAGCAGGATGGTATTGCCGACAGCCAGCGATTCGAGCGGGGCCGTGAGCATGACACGGCAATGAATATCGTTAGGTAAGTTGAGCTTGTTACCGATGATGATGTTGTTGGTGACGGTTTCAAGGACTTTATCGAAATCGCTCGGCGGTGCGAGCAGGCCAGCCTGCACGAGACGGTCCAGAACATTTTGCTCGGCCTGAGAGACCCATTGGCGCTTCGCCTGCAGAGGGGTCATGTCCTGCGAATTCTCGCTCTGGTCCTGGGCATTCTCAACGGTGATCGATTCAGCGTCGGATTCGCGCGTGGGCAGCTTGAGCGAATAGCCCCAGAAGTGGGACTGAGCACGGAAACCGCTCCCCTTCTTGCCAGTGCCCCCGTTCGATTCTTCGACATAGATAGCGGCGGGCAACCAGACATCCGGCTGGATGTTCTGCCGCCAGCTGTCAAAGTGATAATAGCGGGCAACTTCATCGTTGGCGTTGCTGGTGTAACTACCATTAAAGCGGACAATGTTTCCGCCCTCGTCTTCAACCCATATGCGACCAAAGAAGCGACCTGCCCCTGTTTTCGGCTTAGGACGGACATCAAAGACCACGGTGCGGATGCTGCCGAGGAACTCGCGCCGAACATAGGAGAAATCATAGTGTTGCTGATCGAAGCTGACCGGGTCGAGGAACATCATGTCCATAAAGCCGGTCGGAGAGTAACTGATATCGAAGGCTTTCGTCAGGCCTCCCATAAATTTGAGCGAGCCCTTGAAAAAGCCGTGGGAGGAGGATCTGACCTCATAGCCCTTGTTGCTGAAGGTCTTGCCGAAATCCACGCGGCCAAGCATGTACTGGTCTGATTCCGGCACCGAATAGAGCCTGGGGTCAGGCCGCATGTTCTGGATATAAGTCTGGACGACGGGCGTATGTTGCTGAATGGCTTTGACCGTCGCCTTCTCCTGAGCAATCGCTTTCTGAATGAGAGCGGTCTCCGTTGGATTGAGTGGGACGGGAGGCGCGAATTTCGGTGTTTTTGCCTGAACTGTAAGCACCCCCAAAGAGACCGTCAGACCGGTCATCCACAACTTGCGAAAGGACATTTCCTTACTCCCGATTTTCTTTCTCAATTCTTAAGAACACAGCAATGACAGCAATGCTTCACGAAATTTTGTCCAGCACTCTCAAGCTAGCTGAAAACTGATGTGAATCACACTCACCTCATCGACTGGCGCACCATTTCTGGTCGCCGGCTTGAAGCGGATACGCTCGGCGGCCTGCATGGCCTGCTGATCGAGTCCGTGGCCCAGCCCGTTGACAACGCGCAGGACCTGTACCTGTCCGCCGGCGGTGAAGCGAACCTCAAGCGTAACGTCACCTTCTATTTTGAGCTGTTTCGCTTCCGCCGTGTACTGCGGAAGCGGCTTGGCTACAACAACGATCGGTGTGGACGCTGGCTCTTCGACCGTGGTTACGTGGGCGGCACCGGAACCTCCGCCAGTCGGGCTTGAGAATCCAGCTGCAGCTACCGTCCCATGGCTATTGCGAGCGCCTGTGCCGCCGACCACGCCATTGCTGAACCCGGCCGACGCTACTGTGCCGCGGTCTTTGCCACCCGGGACTCCGTTCGCGACGCCCGAGCCGAAGGATGTGCCATGCACGCTGCCCTGCCGGGCGGCGCCCGCGCCTTGTCCAAGACCTGGAGCCGACCCAAAAGATCCCACAGCGGCGATAGTTGTCGGTCGACTGGCACTGGCACTGGGGTTGGGGGTTACGCCCATTGGATCGCCGAACCCACCCGTTTTAACGTTTGGGGCCGACATGTTATTGGCGACATGGGTCGGAGTTGCGCTCTTGAAAAGCCCAACTTTGGGCTGTGGCGGAGGTGCGATAGCTTTAGGCGGAGCGGCAACCAGATGCGGAGTTTCTGGCGTGGGTAGTTTCACCACTTGAGGCCTGGGTGTTTCCGGCTGCGGCTTAGGAATCGAAATTTTCGGCTGCTGCTCTATCTTTGGCGGCGGAGCAATGACTTTAACCTTCGGCACCGGGGGGATGTAAGGCTTTGGCAGTTCGACTGGAAAAATCAGCTCGGTTGTCTGGTACTGATGTATCTTCTCCTGATGCACCTGCGCCATTGTGATGAGGACAAGAATGGCTCCGGCAAGGATGTTTGCGGCAGTGCTTACCCCAAAAGATCTAAGTCGACCTTCCGGCTCGGGTAGAAGACCAAGATTTGCGTGATTCAGCAGGTCGTTATTTGTACTCGCCATAAGCTCATCAATTCAAAAGTTTCAGACTGAAAAATGTGGGTCTTCCCATAAAACAGACGCAAAAGGTGCGGTTTTATTGTTTTTTCCCGAGGCTAAAGCGTCTTTCGAGCCAAGTGCGCACGTGAAAGACACCAGTTCCCCGTCTCTTACTACTCAGATTGCAAGATGGCTTCCAAATCTCGGAGCTTGGTAAGTGTTCGTACAATAACGCAAAGGGAGGCCATCAGAAGTTAAGAATGTGCTGTCTCCGTGCACTTCTATATTACAGAAGTAATGCGTCTGGTAACTACTATGCACAATACGGCCTGTTCCGAAATATCGCGTAACTATTACCGCAGAAAATGATTGCATCCATGTAAATTTTCTAGGGCAAGCCTTTATGTCCGTGACAGTTGGACGGTCTCGACGGCTGGAGGGTTGTTCTCTTCTGTGAACGAAATAGTTCCCCGGATCGCTATAATTTTTGTGGCAATCTAAGGAGACAGCTTGAGATTCTTGATAACCGGGGGAGCGGGTTATATTGGCGGCACTGTCGCCGAACTTCTTTTGAATAAAGAGCATGAAGTCACCGTCTATGACAATCTCTGTCATGGGCACAGGTCGATGGCGCCGGAGCGGGCGGAATTTGTCGAAGGAGAGCTTGCAGACGGCTCCAAACTTGAAAAAATCTTCTCTCTCAAAAAGTTTGATGGCGTGATGCACTTCGCTGCATTGATTGAAGCAGGTGAAAGCATGCGGAACCCGGAGCTATATTTCCGCAATAACTCCGCCGCAACACTTACGCTGATTGAGGCGATGTTGGCAAAAAGCGTCAACCGGCTGGTTTTCTCGTCTACTGCCGCTGTGTACGGCGAACCGGAGTCAACACCGATCAAGGAAGACGCGCCGCTGCGACCCACGAACGTTTACGGCGAATCAAAGTTGCTGGTGGAGCAGATGCTGAACTGGGTGAATCGCATTCACGGATTTCGCTATGCGAGCCTGCGCTATTTCAATGTAGCTGGCGCCATCGATGGCCGGGGTGAGGCGCACGAGCCGGAGTCGCACCTGATTCCTCTGATCCTGGATGTCGCATTGGGGAGGCGGAAAAACATCAAGGTCTTCGGTCAGGATTATCCAACGCATGATGGCACTTGTATTCGCGATTACATCCACGTACAAGACCTGGCGCAGGCACACCTGCTGGCATTTGATGAGTTGGGCAAGCGCGACCGTCTGATCTACAACATCGGTAATGGCCGCGGCTTCTCCATCCGCGAGGTGATTGAGTCAGCGCGCCGCGTCACCGGGCATCCGATTCCGGTGGAAGAAGTGGAGCGCAGGCCGGGTGATCCAGCAGTGCTGATTGCCAGTTCAGAGAAAATTGAGCGCGAGCTAGGGTGGAAGCGCAAGTTCAACAGCCTTGACGATATTGTAGCGAGCGCGTGGAAATGGCACCAGCAACACTATCAAAAGACTGCATGAGATTGTTGTTGGCAGCCTCACACGTCCTTGCGCCACATTCCTGGAGTTTTGGCGCAGCCTGGCGGTTTCGCTAAGAAAGAAATGTTTGGCCAGCGAAACAGTTTCATCGCATTCAGCAAGGTGTTTTGGGTGCGAGAGCGGGCTATGTCTACCTGTATATACAGGATTTTCCTTGCCTGTCGTGTGTCTCAACCTTTAACGTTGTTTGCGAGCGAAAGATTGCTTCTCTTCGCATCCTAAAGTCCCTCACTCACGCAAAAGAGGTACAGCCAAAGGCTATGTCGTCGACCACGAGCACTGATCCCAATCTTGATTCTGTTCTGCGGGAAAGCCGCGTATTTCCTCCACCTGCCGGGTTTGCCGCGAAGGCGCGAGTGAAGAGCCTTGCCGAATATGAGCAGATGTATCGCCGGTCGGTGGACGATCCGGAAGGTTTCTGGGCGGAGGCGGCGCGCGAGCTGCACTGGTTCAAACCGTGGGACAAGGTGCTGGACTGGAACCTCCCGTGGGCGAAGTGGTTCGTCGGCGGCAAGCTGAACCTGAGCTACAACTGCGTGGACCGGCATGCTCTTGGCGACAAGCGCGACAAGGTGGCAATTCTGTGGGAAGGTGAGCCGGGCGAGGTTCGTAAGCTGACTTTCGGCGATCTGCATGCTGACGTGCAGCGCTTTGCCAATGTGCTGAAGAGGCTGGGAATCAGGAAGGGCGACCGCGTTGCCGTTTACATGGGCATGACGCCCGAGCTGGCGATCGCAATTCTGGCCTGCGCGCGCATCGGCGCGGTGCACTCGGTCATTTTCGGAGGGTTTGCGGCACACGCCATTGTCGATCGCGTGAACGATGCGGAGTGCGTTGCTGTGTTGACGCAGGACACGGCCTATCGTCGCGGCGGCGAAGTGAAGCTGAAGGCGACCGTCGATGAGGCGCTGAAGCAATGTCCGTCGGTGAAGAATGTGGTGGTTTATCAGCGTTCAGGGTCGCAGGTAGATATGCAGGCGGGACGCGACCACTGGTGGCACGACTTGATGGCGAAGGCCGCGCCGGATTGTCCATCGGAAGAACTGGATTCTGAGGATCCGCTCTACATCCTCTATACGTCGGGGACAACAGGGAAGCCGAAGGGGCTGGTGCACACGACAGGTGGGTATTCAGTCCAGACCTACCTCACGAGCAAATACATTTTTGACCTCCGCGATGACGACGTGTATTGGTGCTCGGCAGACATTGGCTGGGTGACGGGGCATTCTTACGTTGTTTACGGGATTCTGCAGAATGGCGTAACGACGCTGATGTATGAAGGCGCTCCGAATTTTCCTGAGATGGACCGCTTCTGGAAAATTATTGACGATCACAAGGTCACGATTTTCTACACCGCGCCGACAGCGATCCGCGCCTTCATCAAGTGGGGCGACCAGCATGTAGAGAAACATAAGCTCGATTCGCTGCGCCTGCTGGGAACCGTGGGTGAGCCGATCAATCCCGAGGCATGGATGTGGTATCGCGACAAGATCGGCAAGGGGCGGTGTCCGATTGTCGATACCTGGTGGCAGACCGAAACAGGCGGCATCATGATCGCGCCGGTTCCAGGCGCGGTGCCAACCAAGCCCGGTTCGGCAACGCGGCCCTTCTTTGGAATTGTGCCTGAAGTGGTGACGAGGGGCGGGAGGCCGGTTCCCGCAGGCCAGGGCGGGCTGCTGGTCATTCGCAAGCCTTGGCCTTCGATGGCGAGGACGGTCTACGGTGATCCTGACCGTTATCTGAAGGCTTACTGGTCGGAGATTCCCGGCTCGTATTTCACGGGAGACGGAGCGCGCATGGATGACGACGGGTGTTTCTGGCTGATGGGGCGCGTGGATGATGTGCTGAATGTCAGCGGGCACCGGCTTGGAACGATGGAGGTCGAGTCGGCGCTGGTGGCGCATCCCAAAGTTGCCGAGGCTGCCGTCGTTGGGCGTCCCGACGACCTGAAAGGGCAGGCTATCGCTGCCTTCGTCACGCTGGAAAGCGAGCACAAGCCGTCAAAAGAATTGGAAGACGAACTGCGCTCCTGGGTGGCGAAGGAGATTGGCGCGCTCGCCCGTCCAGATGATATTCGCTTCACCGAGCAGCTTCCCAAAACGCGCTCAGGCAAGATTATGCGGCGGCTTCTACGCGAACTGGCGACGAATGGCGAGATCAAGGGCGATACGACTACGCTTGAAGATTTCAGCGTGATCGCGAAGCTGCGGGAGCAGGACGAGTAACTTACCAACTGTTTTTCACATGTGATAGTCTTCAGGGCACAGTGGGACACCCCTCTCCTGCTGGCTTACTCGTGCGTCCGTAAACTCCTGGTTTTAATCCGTTGGTCATCCCCCGAGAGCACTGAAACTAATCGTGTAGCAAACACACCATCTGGTGAGTTTTATGCGCTGGCATTTCTTATTTTCGTTTCTGCTGATTCCTGTCTGCGCTTTCGGTGGGGCAGAGACGAGCAGTGTTGTTGTGAGCCGTGTTCCCGCCAGCCCTGACTTACAGTACGAAGTCTCTGTGGGACCTTGTGTCAAGCACAAATGCCCGATCTCAGTCGCATTGCAGTCTGGTGGACACACATTGGATCGTCGCACGTTGGACATGGAAAGCTCTTCTGCTTCTTATGAAAAAGACGCTTTAGAACAGGGCGATGGTGCGGGGGATCCCTCATATCTGAGGCAGGATGTAGCTGTCTGGAGCAGCGGCGACGAGGAGAGCGAAACCACGCTGGCCATCTTTCCGTTCCGCCTTGCGCAGGGACTCGACGGAATCCTCATTGACCAACGTTATGGTTTCGAACATGTCAAACGTCGGCATGTACTACTCGGCGCAAAAAATAACAAGCTGATCGAGTTGTGGAAAGGAACAGAGGGAGCGGGCCCAACCTACAGCACTACAGCGGCGGTGAATATCGCTGGCGGTCGGGAGGCGCTCCTTTTCTACAACTTTTTTTCTAACCCCGTTAACGACGCGCCGGACAAACTCCGTATTCAGGCATTGGCGTACGATGCTGCAACCGGCACAATGGCTCCCTACTCCACTGAGTTCAGTGTGCTGGCCATCGGGCCATTTCGCACGATAGCCGACGCGCGGAAGCAATACGCAGCCAAAAATTCCTGTAGCCCGTGGCTGTGGGTGTTACCTGCCAAAGAATTCGAGAAGCCGGCGGGGAGTGGTTATGTCTTAGCCACAGTGGCCTCGACCAGTGAAATTGCAAAATCCATTAAGGCTGAAGCCAGGAAGTGCGGCTTTACTGCAGAAATTTCTTTGTTCTCCATGAAGAGGGACTCAATCGATCTCTGGTGAGGTTCAGGAGGGGATCTTGGCCGATATTACAGACAAAGTCGGTGACAAAGCGTCGCTCAATAAGTTCCATGATGTCGCTCTGATTCAGGCGATGCTGCATGTGATACGCAACCCCAAAGGCCACCCATACCTGCCGGCGCATTACGATGGCGTGTGCAGCAGAGGAACGGTTGCTGCTATCAAAGCATTCCAGGCGGATAAGGGAACGGCGCCTGTACCAACCCCGATTATGGCTCCGACAGGTCGGCCCAGCTTCGGGCTTCCGCCTCTTAAACCGCCGGGTGCCGGAATGCCTGCTTCCGCGCCTGCGCAGAAGACTTCGGTATTCGGAATTCCAGTGCTCACGCTGCAGGACGAATATGGCGTCATCAAGCCCGGCGGCCCAACAATTGACAAGCTAAATGATTTGCTTCCGGCGGCATTTAAACAAATCCGCACCGCACCCGGTGTACATACAGTGTATTGGTCCATGCTGGCTAAAGAGGCGGCGGATTCAGCAGCAGCAATTTCCAGCAACACGGAATTGCATGAACAATTCCGCAAAAACGTCGCTGACCTGGTGAAGAAAATGTTCGATCAGTACGATATCGTGCTGACCTTGACCCCAAGCGGCGGACGCAGGACTTTTCAGAAGCAGTATGAACTGAAGATGGGCCCTGGAGATGTGACCAATGCCGGTCCAGGCGAAAGCAATCACAACTTCGGCCAGGCCGTAGACATCGGTTTCAACAAATTGACCTGGATGACACCTACTGGGGGGCAGGTAACCGATGACTGGTGGTTCAACAAGATGACAAAGTCCCATCCGCACTGGGTGTCGGAGTTCTGGGCGCTGCGCAACGCTATTGCTTTCGACCAGTTAGGAATGTTCAAGAGCAACAAAGAAGGGGATGACATTCATATCCAACGATACAGCGATGACAATGTCGGCATGGGGAAGTCGCTGGCCAAGCTGTTGAATACTGCCGGCACGATGAGTTGGAGGTACTCTCCGGTTCATCACCATAACGAGTACGATTGCGACCTGGGATTCACCGGTGGCGCATGGCACCATGTCGGCAAATCTACGCAGGTATGGGACAAGAGCGGACCAATGGAGAAGGCCTGGCTCGCCACCGGGAAAGGCATACACGTGAGCGCCGTCAAGGATGCGGACGTGAGGGCGATGCGGGATGCGCTAAGAGCCGAATTCGAAGCCGCCGAAGTTGCTCGCGACCAATGGACGGGAGAGCCTAAATAAAGCCCCTCGACAACTAAGGCACTTTGCAGCAATCGCCGGCTGAGGGTGGTTCTTCGCTGCTGGAGTCGAGTACGACCTTCCACTTGCCATCCGACTGTATCTTCCAGATGGTCATGTAGCGTCCGCTGGTGATGACGGGATTGCCGTTCTTGTCTTTCGAATGGCCTTCATAGTGGCCCCATGTGTAGCCCATGTCGCCTGCGGGGGAGAGCTGTCCGCCCTGCGGTGTCCAGGTCAACTGGTATTGGTCGGGAGTCCATGTGGCTTGCGTGGCGATGGCTGCGTGTCCGAGCACTGGGGCTTGCTTGTTGCCGAGGGTCACAGCATCATCGGCGAACCAGGACGCAAAGGCCTTGCCGCCGCCTTTGGCCGTGTCTGCCGCAAACTGTGCTTCAAGCTGGAAAAGGAAAGCCGTGCCGGGCGAGATGGTCGGGTCGGTAAGCGCGTTCGAGATATTCGCCGACGGGGCCGGTTTGGCGAGCGGGTCGAGTGGAAGCTGCTGGGCAAGTGCAGACGAACAACAGAGAAGGGCCGCAAGCGAAACAGGCAGGACAAAGACGCGCATTTTCAAATAACCTCGCTCACGGTTTAATGCTAGCAGCGGGAATCGGATTAGGCCGATGAGTGAGATGAAAGCCACGGGACCCATAAATGCAAACAATCGCCGGCCACTGCTTTGGTTGGGCGCGTTCAGCGCTGCTATTTATCTTGCGGGGCTTTTGGCGCAGACATGGCATTCGCAGCTTGAGCCCGAGATGATGCCGCTGCGGTTGATCGCTTTGGCGGTGTTCACTTACTTCTGCTGGCGGCGCAGGTCCCTGACGGTCTGGATCATTTGTGGAATGCTTGCCGGCGTCGAGCTGGCGCTTGATGCTCCCGGCGTGGCTTTGCAGTCGCGTGTCTTCAGCGACATTTTTCTGCGGCTGATTAAGGTCATTGTCGCGCCGCTGATTCTGGGCACACTCATCACCGGCATCGCCAGTCATGGCGAGATGAAGAGTGTGGGCCGTCTGGGGCTGAAGTCGCTTGTCTACTTTGAGGTGTTGACGACCATCGCGCTGGTGATCGGGCTGGCGGCCATCAATCTGTCAAAAGCCGGCGAGAAGCTTTCTGTTTCGATGGTCGGCGTTCATGTTGAGACACGCACTGAGGTCCGCGTCGAGACCGGACCGCAGCCGGAACCTGCGCTTTCATGGCAGCAGTTTTTGCTGAACGTCTTTCCAGAAAATCTGGCGAAGTCGATTGCCGACGATCACATCCTGCAGGTGGCCGTGTTTGCGCTGATCTTCGGACTGGCTCTCGGACGCGTTAAGGAGGAGCCACGCGCGCCGATGCTGCGCTTCTTCGAGTCACTGACGCAGGTGATGTTCGCCTTCACCAATTTCGTGATGTATTATGCGCCGATTGGCGTAGGCGCGGCGCTTGCCTATACCGTGGCGCATTCCGGGCTGGGCGTGATGACCAGCCTGATCAAGCTGCTGGTCACTTTGTACGTCGCGCTCATCGCGTTTGCGTTGCTGGCCATGCTTCCGGCAGCGCTGATTGCGCGCGTGCCGCTGCGTGGGTTTCTCGCCGCCGTTGCCGAGCCGGCGACGATTGCCTTTGCCACCAGCACTTCGGAAGCGGCGCTGCCACGCGCAATGGAGGCAATGGAGGCCTTCGGCGTTCCGCGCAGGATTGTCGGGTTCGTCATTCCCACGGGATACAGCTTCAACCTGGCAGGGTCGGCGCTGTATCTGGCCATTGCTTCCGTCTTCGTGGCGCAGGCGGGAGGCATGTCACTGGGCTGGAAGCAGCAGCTCTTCATGCTGGCCGTGCTCATGCTTACCAGCAAAGGCGTGGCCGGAGTGCCGCGCGCCGTGCTCGTGGTACTGCTGGCTACGTCGTCAGTGTTTCATCTGCCGCAGGAGCCAATTTTCCTCATTCTCGGCATCGATGCGCTGATGGACATGGGACGGACTACAGTGAATGTCGTCGGGAACTGCCTCGCTTCGGCGGTCGTGGCGCAATGGGAAGGTGAGTTCCGCAAGGAAGCTCCGGCGGATGCGGCTCTGGTGGGGCTTGCGGAATAGCAGCCCACATCTTTACAAGATGTGGGGCACCCGACACCCTGCACTCGGCTTCGTGCAAAGCCTACATCTCTTCGAGATGCCAGGCACCTGCTCTTTTACCGCCAGACCTCGTCAATCAGTTTTCTCATCAAACGACGGATACGCGGAGATACATCGCTCGCGCAAACCGCTTCTGGATCAAACCTGACCTTGTCTCCCATTTTCAAGACATGCCCGGTAGCGATGATTTCATTAAAGTCGGCTTCGCCCAGCACGATGTATGGCTCAATGCCAACATCGCGCAGACATTCAATTGTGCCTCCCAAATCTTTGGGCCGGCAGAACCTGATCGCGTCTTCAATTCGTATTCTCTCTATGCCGTGCAGGTGAGCGGCAAGCCGAGACAGCGCCGCATGGTAGTCAGTGCGGAAATCAATGAAGACTTTATCTTCGAGAAAGGCCGGAATCGAGGAGTTTCCACAAATAATCGGCAGGGCATGCACCGCGCCTTTTCGCCTTTCCTTGGCGAGTGCCTGCTTCAGTTCAATGCGCGCCCAGTCGGAGTCGGAAAAATGGTCTCCCAGAACTATAGCTGTATACCTTGATTTCTCCAGCGCATCACCGATCCGGTCGAAAAGACTGTCACCAGCCTGAATCTCCCATTCGTCTAACCACGGATCAATTTCACAAAAAGTAAGGTCCTCGCTCAGACGCCGGACAAACTCTTTGTCGCGTGAACTGTGGCTCAGGAAGACATCTGGCTCCCGATGAACACGAGCATCGATAGACCTTCTGACAATTTTCATCATGCGACATACTATTCCCTGACCTGCTACGCTGAACATTCAGAATTCAAGCAGTGAAATCGGCATCATCCATCCCGATGATCTGCGTCCGTCTTGCAACCCACATCTCTGCGAGATGTGGGTTGCCGACACCCGGTTATGGCTGTTTCCTGGGGTCCACGTCGCTGGAATAGGAGGGAATGGGTTCGGGTTGGTCGAGAAGAAAGTTCAGAATCACCTGCTTGAGCAACTCCGGCTGCTCGAATTGAATGTAGTGCCCTGCCCGCGGAATATAAAAAAAATTTTTAGATCAGGCAGTGTTCGCCGATAATCGACCGCACCTTTCCAGGATAGGTAATTACATTCAGGATAGAGAAGAAGCGCAGGCGTCCTGTTTTCGCGCAACGCTGCGTGCGGATCGCTTTCCGCGTGCTCGGTATCTCGGATGATTTGCTGAAGAACATAGGGATTGACTCCCGGATTTTCATGCCCATCGAGAGCAGCGATCAAGCCACCTGGCAGCGGTTCCAACCGAATGGAATAACCTCTTGAAAGTTCACAGGTGACCTATCCTTGCGGCTGCCTTTGCCGAAAGGGTGGGATCGTAAACATCACTTCTCCAACTCATCCAGCGCACGTTCCAGGCGTACTCCGCGCGACGCCTTCAGCAGGACAACATCTTTTTCCCGCAGATTGCGCTTGAGCCATGCTCCCGCCAACTCGGGCGTTTCCATAAAGAGCGCTTCCGCTCCACCCTGCTTTGCTGCCTCAACAATGTGCACGGCATTTCCGCGCACCCCCAGCACGATATCGACATCGCGGGCAGCTTCACCACAACTCGCGTGCAAAGCAGCCGTCTCGCGTCCCAACTCGAGCATCTCTCCGGCGACGAGAATATGCCGCTGCCCCGGCACCGACATCAGCGTCCGGATCATCGCCTTCAGCGCTTCAGGATTGGAGTTATAGCAGTCATTGATAATCGTAGCCCCGCGCAGGTGCAGCGTCTGCCCGCGTTTGTCACCCGGCTCCAGCATCGTCAGCGAGCGCGCACAATCTTCCAGCGGCACGCCCGCTTCCAGACCCACAGCAATCGCCGCCATGGCATTGGCTACATTATGCTGACCCAGCAGCCGCAGGCGAACCTGAGTCTCGCGCGCGCCCGCGCGCACCTGTATACGAATACCCTCCGCGCCCAATTCATCCACCGATTCAGCCTTAGGATCCGAGCACGGCCCTTTACCGAAGTAGACAGTCTTACCGCGAAAATCTCTGCCGAACTGCGATACATAGGCGTCGTCACAATTCAGAAACGCCACGCCATCGGCGGGCAGCGCCGCAATCAATTCATACTTCGCGCGGGCAACACCGGCAATGCCGTCCGGAAAATTTTCCGCGTGCGCGTTGCCGACATTCGTGACTACGCCCCAGTTGGGAACCGCAACGTGCGCCAACGCCGCGATCTCACCCGCATTCGACATGCCCATCTCGATCACCGCCATTTCATGTCCCGGTTCGAGTCGAAGCAGTTGCAGCGGCAGGCCAAATCCGTTATTGAGATTGCCCTGCGATTTCAGAACGTGAAATTTCGCGCCGAGCACGACCGCAATGGCTTCCTTTGTCGTTGTCTTGCCCGCGCTCCCGGTTATACCGACCACGCGCCTGCCCCAGTGCCGCCGGACAGCCGCAGCCAGTGTCTGCAAGGCGATCAGAGGCTCGTCAACGATGAGCAGTGCGTTTTGCCGCGCCGCTTCCGGCAGGTCGAGGACCTTCGTCTTCGCCACCACAGCGGCGCATGCGCCCCGTTCCAGAGCGGCAGTCACAAAATCATGTCCATCAAAGCGCTCTCCGCGGACGGCAAAGAACAGGTCACCCGGATTCAGCGTGCGTGAATCGATGGAGTAGCCGGTTGCTGCGGGCGCGTGTCCGTGCAGCGTTGCGCTCATCCAATGAGCAATCTGGTCGAGCGGCAGCTTCACCGTTTCGCTCCCGCCTTCGCCAGCACGCGGATGGCGCCGGCAGCTACTTCCATATCGTCAAAAGGAATGACGTGGTCGCGCAGCGTCTGCGTCTTCTCGTGGCCTTTACCTGCCAGCAGGACGATGTCTCCGGACCTTGCCTGTTCAATGGCAATCTGAATTGCTTTCGCGCGATCAGCTTCCGTGACAAACTCGACGCCCGTTGCTTCAAGTCCGGGTAAAGCATCGCGCAGAATCGCTTCCGGATCCTCGCTGCGTGGATTGTCCGAAGTGAGCACCACGAAATCGCTGCCTTCGCCCGCAGCCCGGCCCATCAAAGGACGCTTCGACCGGTCGCGGTCGCCGCCGCATCCGAAAAGCGTAATCACACGGCCATTTGCAGGCTTCACAAACTCGCGCGCCAGCGCAATCAGGTTACGCAGCGCGTCGTCGGTGTGAGCATAATCCACTACCACGGTAAAAGGCTGTCCTGCATCGACCGTCTGAAAGCGTCCCGGAACGCACTCAAGTGAGGCTGCGCCATCCGCAATTTCATTCAAAGTAAGCCCACGAGCATTAGCCGCAGCCGAGGCCGCAAGCAGGTTATAGACATTCACTTTACCGGTCAGCTTTGTCTGAATCGCCGCGCTACCATTCGGAGCGACCAGCCTGAATTTCATGCCCGATGCCGACATACTGACATCATCGGCACGAAATTCGCCTACTTCCAAACCATAAGAAAAAATCTCTGAGCCCGCTTCGCGCGCCTTGATTGCTAATTCAGCGCCATATGAGTCATCAATGTTGATGACAGACACGCGCGGCACTACGCCATTCGATCCGTCGAAGAGCATGCGCTTAGCCGCAAAGTATTTCTCCATCGTGCCGTGGTAGTCGAGGTGGTCGCGGGTCAGGTTCGAAAAGATGGCCACATCAAACGGAAGCGACCACACGCGGCCTTGTTCAAGCGCATGGGATGAAACTTCCATCACCGCTTCTGTCGCGTCAGCAGAAACGCCCTTCGCAAATAACTCCAACAGGTCACGCGATTCCGGCGTCGTGTGCGGTGATTGAACAACCACTCCGGCGACATGGTACTCAATCGTCCCAACGAGAACTGTTTTGCGCGTCACGCGGTTCAGCATTGCGTCCAGCAGAAATGCCGTCGTTGTCTTGCCGTTGGTCCCGGTCACGCCGCTCAGCGCCAGCTTCTTTTCGGGATGCCCGAAGTAGTTTGCCGAGATGCCCGCGAGCGCGCTACGTCCATGGGCCACTTCAGCCAACGCAATCTGTGGATATTTACTAGCGGCATCCTGAAACGTCATCGCCGAATCGGTCACAACAGCGCTCGCCCCGCGCTCAATGGCAGAGGCAATGTAACGATTGCCATCTGTCGTGCCGCCCTGCATGGCGACAAACAGCGATCCCGGCACAACTTTACGCGAGTCGTATTCGATGCCGCTCACATCGACCGATAGGCCTGCGCGCCGCACCACTCCGACTCCTCGCAACAACTCTTCCATCTGCATAGGGACAAGTTGATTTTAGATTGCAAAGACAGGAGCTGACGCTCTAGCTTTGATCTTGTTGTTGCATTAAGTTGCATGGTTTCTCGGCCAGTGATTCTGCTGCTTCCTCACAAATCCGTGAACTATCGCTGCAGTCGGAAGCTACTTCGTCGGCACGCTCCAGCGAACATTCCACGGCGCTATCCATTCGCCTGAACCCAGCGAACTGTGAGCACCGAAAACAGGTGCTGTGGTTGTAGCGTTGGCCGCGTTATCTGATGCCTCAGAGACCTCGTGCGTCCAGCCGGGATTGTACGGAAGTCGCTCGCCAGTCTCAGACCACATAGAGAATGTCCGCAGCTTAACCGCCCTACGCTGATCCCGTCTCTTTACAAGCCGATTGTGGTCGCCTCGTATCGTCATGGCCCCGATTGTAACCTCTTCGATTCACGTAAACGACTCAGCTCTTCCTTCCATAAAAAAGGGGTGAACCGCCGATGTCCTTCCAGACGACAACAGTTCCCAATCTGACGCTGCTGCTGTAAGTGCAATAAATGACCGCCAACCGACTAATTTTAGATCAGCGGGTAAAGCGCACCACAATCTCAGTGCCAGCCGGCACCATCGTTCCGGCAGCGGGCGCCTGCTCGCGCGCGATGCCTGTGCCCAGCACCTGCACGCCAAGCCCTGCGGAACCGGCCTGCTCAATGGCGTCGCGCACAGACTGCCCGACAAGCGACGGGACAGCCACTTTCTTGGCCGCGTTTACCACCACTGAGCCATTCACCACAGGCGCGGGCAGCGGAGCCGTTGGCATTGGCGGCGTTGGCACAGGCTCTTCAGCAGGTTTCGGCGTAATGGTCTCAGCCATCGCCGTCGTTGATGACGTAGGATGATCCACTTCTTCTGAAGACTTCTCCGCGGAAGGCGGCCTTTCATTTTTCGCCACCGGAGCAGCCTGCCCAGGCGACTGCTGCGGCGCGCGCAGCGGATCATCCGCGGGAAGATCATTCACCTCGGCAAAAAGCGAGTTCAGGTCGGCATCGCTCTGCTCTGATTGATCGTCATCCACAGCCTGCGCCTGGTTCTTTGCAAGCTCCGCCTCCGGCTTCATCTCCTTATCGTGAGGCACACCCAGA
Organism: Alloacidobacterium sp.; assembly: GCF_035631355.1. Lineage (NCBI taxonomy): Bacteria > Pseudomonadati > Acidobacteriota > Terriglobia > Terriglobales > Acidobacteriaceae > Alloacidobacterium > Alloacidobacterium sp. The sequence goes on along the minus strand of NZ_DASQIX010000069.1, from coordinate 11,313 downwards.
TACTCAAGAATCTGCTGCGCCAGGTCCTGAAAAACGGGCGCGCTGGCCTGCGCCCCGAAGTGCATGCTGTGGTCAGGCGAATCCATCACAATTGCAATGGCAATGGCCGGGTTATTCACGGGCGCAAATCCCACGAAGGAAGCAACAAACTTTGTTTTGGAATAGGTGTGTGTTGCCGGGTCGATTTTCTGCGCTGTTCCCGTCTTGCCGGCCGCGCTGTATCCGTTCAGATGGACTGCCTCGTGCGCAGTGCCGATGAGCACCACATCTTCCATCATCTTTCGCACCTGCGCCGCGGTCATTTCCGAGATCACACGGTGCGCGCCGTCCGGCAGCGGGTCGGGCAAACTGCTCTCCGGGTGAAAGGCTGCCGGTAGCAGCTTCGGGTTGCCTTTCATTAGCTCTGTGCTCTTCAGCAAAATGTGAGGAGGCAGATACACGCCGCCATTCGCAATGGTTGAAACCATCGTGACGATCTGAATGGGCGTAACAGCAACTTCCTGCCCCATGGGAATAGCACCCATTGAAGAGGGGCCCCAGTGTTTGAGCGGCTCCAGCAATCCCCGGGTCTCGGCGGGCAGCTCAATGCCGGTGCGGTCGCCAAATCCAAATGCGCGGATGTATTTGTACAGGCGGTCCGGCCCCAGGCGTTCGCCTACGCGAATGGCGCAAACATTGCTCGAAACCGCAAGGGCCTTCCATGCGGGAATCAATCCAAAATGATCGCCGGGAGCATCGTGTACGGTGTGACCGGCAATGTTGATCTGCCCGCCGCCGCAATCCAGAATGGTGTCCGGAGTAATCGCTTTTTCTTCCAGCGCTGCTGAATAGGTCACAGGCTTGAAGGTCGAGCCCGGCTCGTAGACATCGCTCACTGCATGGTCGCGCAGCAGGTTCGTGGTCGCATGGCGAAAATCGTTCGGATTAAATGTAGGCCGGATTGCCAGCGCGAGAATCTGTCCCGTGTGAGGGTCCTGCACCACGATCGTCCCGGTTTGCGAATGGGTGCGTTCCATGTTGCGATCGAGCGCCTGCTCGGCCATGAACTGGATATTGGCGTCAAGCGTCAATACCAGGTTTTCACCCGGCAGCGGATCGCTCTCCTCGCTGTCGAGCACATGCCGGCGCGCGTCAATCGCCGTCAACATGCGGCCCGGCGTGCCGTGCAGGTCATCGTCGAAGTTCAGCTCGAGGCCACCCAGCCCTGTGTCGTCGAGGCCAACATAGCCCAGTACCTGCGCGGCTAGTTGGTTGTCAGGATAAAAACGCTTGAATTCCTTCTGGATATAAACACCCTTCAGATTAAGCGCTTTGATTTTGGCGATAATCGCCGGGTCCTGTTTGCGCGCAATCCAGGCGAAGTTCCGCGATGCGTTCAACCGCGCCAGAATCTGCCTTTCGGATGTGAACGAGTCTGTCGAATCAACATGGACGACCTTCGCCAGCGCCGCAGCTGTCGCAGGCCGCGCTTCTCCAATCTCCGAAGGTACGGCATAAATCGAGTCGGCGAGCACCGTCATCGCCAGTTCATGCAGATTGCGGTCGTAGAGCACGCCGCGTCGCGGGGCAACTTCAAAGGTGCGCTGCTGCTGCATCGCCGCGCGCTCCACAAACTCATGGTGGCGAAACACCTGCAGCCAGACCAGGCGTATGCCGATCAACCCAGCCCAGAACGCGAAGACGGCGATGACATAGATCACACGCAAACGGCGCATCGGGGTCACTAGGCCCGTATGCGCCGTTTGTGTGCTTTGCGATGCCGGATTTTTCGCGGAATGGAATGTGGACTGCTTCACGTGTTACCTTCCGGCAGTATGTTTTGAGGCAGTGTCTAGCGGAGGGGGACCGCTGGAGTCATCTTCGCCATTACCGGACCATTCTGGTCGAGGCTCGCATCCGGGCGGACAACCTGTCCGGGCAGCGGAGCGGCGAGGCCCATTTCGTGGGCCATGCGGTCAATGCGCGCCGGATCGGCAAGCTCCGCTTCGGTCAGGCGAAGCTGACGGTTCTGCTCCTCCAACTGTGTCACCTGTTGCTTTTCCGACTCGACACGATAGCCGTACTCGATGGAGGAGAAGTGCTGCCAGCCATAGACCATCACCAGAGCAAACAAAATCGCCATGACGCAGGCAAAGGTGCGCATCTCACGTACGCGTTGCGGATCGGCGGCCTTTACCAGCCGCGAATTGTCAAAACGCTTTACGAAGAAGACCTCCGGCGTTGGCCCCCGCCGCGCGCGCTGCTGCTGCGCAAACAGGGACAGGTTCCGCTCGGCGGCTATCGCCTCCGCGCTTCTGCGGGGCGCCGTCAATATTCCATTGCTTGCGATTACCTGTGTCGCCATTGTTGTTCTCCGCTGCTACTGCTAACTTCTCTCATCCTCCTCAAACGACCGGGCCTGGGTCGCTAATCTGAGGAGGGACTTACTGAAGTCGTCTAACTTTCGCCTTGTACAACGGTGGGACGACCCCGGCCCGATCTTTTTCCAGGTCGCAGAGCTTAGGTTTCAAGGCACAGAATTTTGATTTAACGCCTGTGCCCTGCGCCCTGAGCGCTGTGCCCTGCCTTTTTCTCCGCCGCCCGCAGCTTCGCGCTGCGCGCCCGCGGATTGCGATCCGTCTCTTCCGCTTCCGCCGTTACCGGCTTCCGCGTCAACACTTCATAAAGTCCCTGCCGCGCGCCTTCACGCAGCGCATCTTTTGCCCTCCGGTCTTCGAGAGAATGGAAGCTGATCACCACCAGCCTTCCACCCGGCTTCAGCAGCCCGGGCGCTGCACTCAGCAGCGCATCAATCTCGTCCAACTCGGCATTTACGTAAATTCGGAGAGCTTGAAAAGTCCGCGTCGCCGGATGAATTCTGTCCGATTTCATCGCCGGGGCCGCAGCCGTTACGATTCTGGCAAGTTGCGCCGTTGTCGTAATCGGCCGGGCCCTGACAATGGCTCTGGCGATTCTCCGCGACCTCCTTTCCTCTCCGAATTCGTAAATCAGGTCGGCAAGCTCTTTCTCGCCGGCCTGGTTTACCACCTGTTCGGCGGTGACGCCCTGGCGCGGATTCATCCGCATTTCCAAAGGCCCATCCGCCTGAAAACTAAATCCCCTGTGCGCCTCGTCGAACTGCAACGAGCTGACGCCGAAATCGGCCAACAGCCCGTCCAGACTCTCCGGCTCCAGCAGTTTCTCCGCCTGCGAGAACTCCACATCGTGCAGAACGACTTCCGGCATCGCCGGCCCCAGCGTTTCGCGAAAATCATCCAGCCGCTCCTGCGCCAAGACCATTGCTTCGGGATCGCGGTCGAAGCCAATCAGCTTGCCTTGCGGACCCAGTTGCCGCGCTATCGCCGACGAATGTCCAGCAAGTCCAAGCGTGGCGTCACAATATGTGCCGCCCGGCCGCACATTCAGGTATCGGATCGCTTCTTTTAAAAGAACCGGCACATGTCGCTCACGTTCCGTCATGTGCTCCCCCTTGGGGGCCTCAGTTATAGCCCAAATCCAGCTAATTCCTTCTCGTCTTCCGGCGTCAGCGGAGACGATTCCATGTTCCGTTTGAAGTCTTCGTGGTTCGCTACCGTCAGGTAGTTCTGCATTCCGAAGACCACCACGTCCGTCATCAAATTCGCCGACTCGCGCAAAATCTGCGGCAGCAATAAGCGGCCTTGCGCGTCGATCTCCGCCGTCTGGCCGTAATAGTTCACCCGGTCCATCACCTTTTTCTTCGCCGGATGGAAACTCGGAATCGCCGCCAGTTTTTCCTCGATCTTTTCCCATTCCTTCAGCGGATAGACCTCGGCAACCTTGCCGTCCTTACTGGTTATGTAAAAAAGCGATCCGTAGTTCTCCGTCAGCGGGCGCTTGAATTCCACGGGAAGTTTTAATCTTCCTTTTTCGTCAACGCGCGCTGGATGGTTCCCACGAAACATCGCTTTTCTTTAATCCCCAAAACCGACCGTCTCTCGCCCTATCGGACAAGAACATGCAATTATGACTCGAAATCGTTCTAAATAGCCATAAATATCTATTTCTGACCACTTAAGTCCACTGACATCGTAACTCAGTAGATGCGCCCGTCAAAGCGCGTTTTGCTGTGGAGATTTCGGAAAATTCCCGGAATGGAAAGAAGTGGCCGATTCAGGTTTGGAGAAACCTCAATGGGTAGTACCCATTACACCTTCGATCCACTAAATCAGGTGTTTAACAATCTGGTTCCAGGATTTATTTCTGCTCTTGCCAGATTACAAAAGTCACGCTAGGCCTTTTCGCCTATTCTTCACCCCGATGCTCGGCCCTTGACCGCAGGTTGCGCTGCACATAGAACACCAGATATACCACCACGAGCACATTCACCAGCGTCAGCGTCGCCTTTACCCAGGTTGGATGGCGCAGAATTTCGTATAGTTCCCATGGCAGAAATGACGCGGTGAGAATCAGCGTGAGGTATTCGGCCCAGGTCTTTTCCAGCACTAGCCCCGTACCTTCCAGAAAATCCAGGCCCGCATAGCAAAAGATGGCAATGCCGATCTGCTTGATGCGGTGCGCGTCAATCAGCGCAGCTTTATCCAGAAGCAGGTTCACAAACCTGCCTTCCGGATCGAAGTGCCAGTCGGTCAACCAGCGCGTCAGCACGTCGACAATGTCACGGTGCTCCAGCTTCAGTACGCCAATCCCCAGCAGGATGAAGAGCACGCCCTTCAAAAGCTTGAACCCGCCGATTAATTGGATCCAGCGGTCGTGCTTGTGGCGCGTTTTGACGCCTGGCTTCCCTTTCAGATTCTGTACTTCAGTCATGCGCTCTTTTCATCATAGTGGGTCGGGGCGCGAGCGTCGGCAATCCTTCGTAATGTGAAACTCCCGCTACGTTAGTGGATGCTGTTTTGTTGCTGACTGCCGGTCTATCCAGCAAACGCCCTGGCAGGCGACATCTTCTTGAGATAAGGCGCAAGCTTTTCCATCGCCGCTTCCACGCTGACGCCGTAACGCGCCCGAAGCTGCTCAACTTTGCCATGCTCAATAAAGCGATCGGGCCAGCCAATGCGGACCACCGGAACCGGCAACTGCATTTCGTTCAGCACTTCCATTACTGCGCTGCCGAAGCCGCCCATGAGAACGTGATCTTCGAATGTAACAATGACGCCAACCCGCCGCGCATAGCGCTCCAGCACATCGCGGTCGAGCGGCTTGACGAAGCGCGGATTAATAACCGCGGCGGAATGCCCCTTCGTTTCAAGCTTCGCCGCCAGTTCACCCGCCATGGGCAGCAGTGCGCCGAGGCCAAAGATGGCCACGTCATCGCCATCGACAATGACTTCAGCCTTTCCAATCGGAAGAGCAACCGGATGCTCCTTGACCGATGCGCCGGGCCCTGTTCCACGCGGATAGCGCACCGCGCTCGGCCCCTCATGCAGCATGGCCGTGTAGAGCATGTCCGCCAGTTCATCTTCGTCCTTGGGGACCATGTGCACAATATTCGGAATGCCGCGTAGATAGCTGATGTCGAATAATCCGTGGTGTGTTGCGCCGTCGTCGCCGCTCAAGCCGCCACGGTCCATGCAGAAGACAACCGGAAGCTTCTGCAAACACACATCGTGAACAATAGGATCGAAGGCCCTCTGCAAAAACGTCGAGTAAATCGCGCAGAAAGGTTTGTAACCACGCGTCGCCATGCCCGCCGCAAAGATCACGGCGTGTTCTTCGGCAATGCCAACGTCGAAATACTTCTTAGGATGATGCGGACGGAAAAGGTCAAGCGCCGTTCCATTCGGCATGGCCGCAGTAATGGCGACCAGCTTCTCATTCTCATTGGCCAGCTTGACCAGCGTATTCGCGAAGACCTCCGAATAGGTCTGCTGCCCCGCAGGCTTGGTCTCGCCTGTCTCCGGATCGTATGGTCCGAGACCATGAAACTTCTTCTGCTTGTCGAGTGCCGGTTGAAAGCCGCGTCCCTTCTGTGTAATGGCGTGCAGCAGCACAGGCTTGTCCTGTGCCTTGAGGAACTGGAAAGTCTCAATCAGCAAGCCAATGTTGTGCCCGTCGAGCGGCCCATAATACGTCAGGCCAAACTCCTCGAAGAAGACCGAAGGCCACAACATGCCCTTCGCCGCTTCTTCAGCGCGCCGCACTACGCTCACCGCAGTCTTGCCCGTCTTGCCGAGCCGTTCCAGAAGACGCGCCGCGCTGTCGTGCAGGTGCGTCACGTGTTCGTTCGTGACGATCTTGTGCAGATAGCGGGCAATCGCGCCAACATTGCGGTCAATCGACCATTCGTTGTCGTTCAGTACAACAATCAGCCGCTTGGTCTGGTCGGCGATGTTGTTCAGCGCTTCAAAGGAGATGCCGTTGGTAAAGGCCGCGTCTCCGGCCAGCGCGACCACATGCTCCTTGCCGCCCGCAAGGTCGCGTGCGACCGCCATGCCCAGCGCGGCGGACAGCGAAGTGCCCGCATGTCCCGCGCCATAGATGTCATGCTCGCTTTCCGTGCGCAGCATGAAGCCATTCAGCCCGCCCGGCTGACGGATCGTCTCAAAGCGCTCGCGCCGTCCCGTGAGCAGCTTGTGCACATACGCCTGATGGCTCACATCAAAGACAAATTTGTCCGTCGGTGTATCGAAGACGTAGTGCATGGCCAGCGTCAATTCCACAACGCCGAGGTTCGGCCCCAGATGGCCGCCCGTCTTCGAAAGCGTCTGTATTAATGTCTCGCGGATTTCCTGCGCCAGCGATTCGAGCTCGGCGACGGAGAGTTTCTTAATGTCAGCCGGTGATTGGATGGTGTCGAGTAAATGTCCCATTCAGTGATAGAACGTCCATTCGATTAGACGCGAACGGGCGCGACCCGATGCTCCACCATCACAGCAAAAAAGACCCTGAACCAGGGCCTTGCGCTGCGGAACAACAAGTCTTTCCTCTGAAATATAAGTATACCAAGTTCCTGAATACTATTTCGTAAGAGCACCGGGTGCCCGTAGAGGTTAAGACGGGTGACGGGGTGCCTGTAGAAGATTAAGAGGTTGTCCCGATCTCGGAGCGAGAGATGGGTGGTTCGTAGTTGAGGCTACCATGAGGTCTTTGGCGGTTGTAGTAGTCGGTCCAGGGCTGCAGGCAGGCGTTTCGTTGGTTGGAATGGGTCCAGTGTTTGGCGTAGGCCCATTCGCGCAGGCAGTCTGGATAAAGCGTTCGGCTTTCCGGTAGTTTGCGGTAGGGTTTGGTGCGGTGGTGTTTGATTTCCAGAATCTGGCAGGCAGCCCGGAAGCGGTGAGAGCGGTAACTGGAACCGTTGTCGGTCAGCAGCGCGGGTCTGGCGAAGAAGTCGTGAGCGGTGCAGCCGGTCGAAAGCGCCATGTGGGCCGTTTGCTCTCGACTCCACACCGTGAGTCGGGCATTCTGGTGATAGTCTATTCGATCTCTCCGGAAAAACTGTGTGTTCGCCACATCCAGCTTCTCCGCTTGATCGAATGGACAACCTCTTGAAAGATCTCAGGTGCCCGAGTGTGCTGGATAAGTTGAAACAAAGTAGTTCTGTAAGATGAACAAGAAACCCCTCGATTTTCCACCCCTGCGTGCGAAAACCACGCACGCAGGGAACCCATAATTACGCCGGAGGAAGTGTTTGCTCTACTGGCTCCTGTATCAGAAGCTTTTTCCATACTTCAGACCATTCCGCATCTTCCGGTATCTGACGTTCCGCACCGCATTTGCATCGATGACGGCGCTGCTAATCGCGCTAATCATCGGGCCGTATGTGATCGAGAAGCTGCGCGAGTTCCAGATTGGCCAGTACATCCGCGAAGAAGGACCTAAGGAGCACCAGAAGAAAGCTGGCACGCCAACCATGGGCGGCGTGCTCATCTGCATCGCCATTCTGCTGCCCACATTACTCTGGGCCGACCTATCAAATCCGTTTGTATGGCTGGTGATGGGATCAACCGTCGCTTTCGGCGCCATTGGCTTTGCGGATGACTATATTAAGGTCGTCAAACGCCGGAACCTTGGCCTGACGGCGCACGCCAAGATGGGCTATCAGATTCTGGCCAGCCTCGCGATCTCGGTTTCGCTGGTCGCCATGCAGACACGGGGCATCTATTCAACCAAACTGAGCGTACCCTTCGTCAAGCGCCTGCAGCCTGATTTCGCCATCCACGCGCTTCGGCACATTCCACACTTTGGATTGCTGGCATTCCTGCCTTTTGTTGTATTCACGGTGCTGGTGATTGTGTTTTCGAGCAATGCCGTGAACCTTACGGACGGCCTCGACGGGCTGGCGATTGGCTGCACGATCATCGCGGCAGGCGCGCTTACGGTGCTGACATATGTGAGCGGCCATGTGGTTTTTGCCGACTATCTCGAGTTGCAGCGCATGCCGCTGGTAGGGGAGCTCTCCATCTTCTGTGGATCGATGGTGGGAGCCAGCATCGGCTTCCTCTGGTACAACGCGCATCCGGCAGAAGTTTTTATGGGAGACGTGGGCTCGCTGGCGCTAGGCGGCGCAATCGGCACGGTAGCGGTTGCGATCAAGCAGGAACTGCTGCTGCCTTTTATCGGCGGCATTTTCGTGCTGGAAGCCTTGTCGGTGATTCTGCAGGTGGGCAGCTACAAGCTTCGCAAGAAGCGCATTTTCAAGATGGCGCCGCTGCATCATCACTTTGAATTGCTGGGGTGGTCGGAGTCGAAGGTCATTACCCGCTTCTGGATTGGCGCGCTGGTGTTTGCGCTCTTGGCACTCACCACACTGAAGCTTCGTTAAATTTCACCGCGCGCGTGACAGAATGGCTAATAGGGCCGGAAAATCGAAAGAGCATGGAATTTAAAGGCAAAAAGGTTCTCGTGGTAGGTCTGGGCAAGTCCGGCCTGGCGGCCGCGCTCTTTCTGCGGCGCAGAGGCGCGCAGGTTACGGTTTCGGACATTCGCAGTGCCGAGCAATTGGGCAAAGACATTCCCGCGCTGCTGGAAGAAGGCATCGCCGTTGAAGCCGGCGGCCACGGGCTGCTGACTTTTCGCCGTCAGGATTTGATTGTTGTCAGCCCGGGCGTGCCACTCGACACGCCGGAGCTGGTGCAGGTGAAGGCATTCGGTCTGCCGATTCTGGGTGAGGTGGAGCTGGCATCACGGTATCTTAAAGGCAAATCGCTGGCCATCACCGGCTCAAACGGCAAGACGACAACGACTGCGCTTTGCGGCGAAATTCTCAAAGCCGGCGGCCTGCAGGTTGAAGTAGGCGGCAACATCGGCGTGCCTGTGATTGCTTTGGTTGACGGCAGCCGCGAGGACGGTTGGTCCGTGCTTGAAGTATCAAGCTTCCAACTCGAGACGACCGAACGCTTCCGTCCTGAAATTGCCGTGATTCTGAACGTAACGCCAGACCATCTTGACCGTCATGGATCGTTTGAGAATTATGCCGCGGCCAAGGAACGCATTTTTGCTAACCAGACTGCCGAAGATGCTCTCGTCCTAAATGCCGACGACGATGTGACTTCGCGCATGGCGTCCCGCGCAAAATCGCGCATCTTCTGGTTCAGTGCAAAGCGCGTGGTGCGGCAGGGCGCATTTGTTCACGAAGGGGCGATCGTCTATCGCGCCTCGGAGCAGGCCGCTCCTGAGTTCATTCTGAAAGTCGAAAATATCCCCCTCAAGGGCCATCACAACGTCGAGAACGTGCTAGCCGCCGTATGTGCTGCGCGGCTTGCAGGCGTAGAAGCTGAAGTCATTCGCAAGGCGGTCGAGTCTTTCAAGGCAGTCGAGCATCGGCTGGAGTTTGTCGCCGAGATCAATGGCGTTGACTACTACAACGATTCGAAGGCGACGAATGTCGATGCGGCGGCGAAGGCCATCGCAGCGTTTCCCGGCGGCATTCACCTCATTCTCGGCGGCAAGGACAAGAACTCCGATTACCGCCAGCTTCGCGCATTACTCGAAGAGCGGGTGAGGACGGTGTACACCATTGGCGCAGCGGCGGAGAAAATAGAGACCCATATTTATGGTTCTGTTCCGGTGGTCAGCTGCGGAACGTTAGAGCAGGCAGTGACCAAAGCAGCCGAAGCCGCACAGCCGGGGGAGATTGTATTGCTCGCGCCGGCGTGTTCGAGCTTCGACCAGTTTGAAAATTACGAGCATCGCGGGCAGGTCTTCAAAGAACTGGTGCACGCGAGACAGGGTGTATGGCAAAACGCGTAGGCGTTGACAAGCTGCTGTTCTGCATGACGCTGGTCCTCGTCGTCATTGGACTGGCGATGGTCTTCAGCGCCTCGGCGGTTATGGCCAAGGAACGCTTCGGCTCGCCATACACGTTTGTCATTCGTCAGGCCATCTGGGCGGCAGTGGGACTATTCGCCATGACACTGCTGATGCAGGTGGACTATCGCAAATACAACCGTCCCACTGTCGTCTTCCCCACAGTTGCCATTACGGTGATGTGCCTGCTGGCCGCGTTTCTCATGCGCGATTCGCACAATACCCATCGCTGGATTCGTTTCGGCATCCTGTCTTTTCAACCGTCGGAACTGGCCAAGCCGGCGCTGGTGCTGTTTCTCGCGTGGTTCCTGCAAAACAGGATGCAAACGATCGATGACTGGCGCAGCACGATTCTTCCGGCGGCGCTCCCGAGTCTTGTCTTCATTGCACTGATCCTGAAGGAGCCGGATTTCGGCACTGCGCTGGTGTGTTTCGGCGTCACCGCGCTGATGCTTTATCTTGCCGGCATGGAGATGAAGTACCTCGGCTATGCCGTGTTCGCATCATTGCCCGTACTCTACTTCATGCTCTTCCGCGTCAAGTGGCGCCGTGACCGGATGCTGGCCTTCATCAATCCTGAGGCCGATCCGCTGGGCAAGGGCTTTCATATTATTCAGTCACTGATTGCCGTTGGCACAGGCGGATTGCATGGTCTTGGCTACATGGAGGGGCGGCAGAAGCTCTTCTATCTGCCTGAGCCGCACACGGACTATATCTTTGCCAACATTGCCGAAGAACTAGGTCTTCTTGGAGCGGTCATCGTCGTGGGACTGTTTATCGTTCTTGGCTATCGCGGTATTCGCGCAGCCATGCTCTCGAAAGATCCGTTCGCGCGCTTTCTCGCTTTCGGCATTACGGCCACGATTCTCATTCAAGCCTTCTTCAACATCAGCGTTGTGCTCGCGTTGGTCCCAACAAAGGGCATTACGCTGCCGTTCATCTCCTATGGCGGAACATCGCTCTTCATCATGCTGGCGCTGATGGGCGTACTGCTAAATATCACGCGGGAGATCGAGTAGCTGCTGTGCGCGTGTTGATTGCAGGTGGCGGCACAGGCGGCCACATCATGCCGGCGCTGGCCATTGCCGA